>JALHMA010000033.1 GCA_022844265.1 Saprospiraceae bacterium
TGTTGATACTCAAGTATTTACAAGGAATTTAGCCAAAACTAATGTAGCACATCTATGTAGAAAACATAAAAACCCGGATTCTTCGTCATGGAAGAATTCGGGTTTTTTTTACCGCCGTGAGGGTCGTCATAAGACCCTCGCACAGTAAAATCCCAAATCCAATCGGCAATCAAAAATCATGTATCGGCAATCGTAAATCATCCCCCAAATTTGTCGCCACCTGAACATTAGCCTCAAAAACATCCGCGCACAAAACCAAACCCCGCTCCTCCCTCGTACATTTCCCAACTCCATCTTCCCGACCAAAAGAAATACGACTCGTTTTCTAAAAACATAACTACTTTTCTCGCTTCAATACAACGTTTCGACATTGATGCCCGTAGATTCTGGTCAGACCGCCATTCTTGTTTTTTCCCGTACCGCTTCGCAGGAGGCTCAGGTAAAGACTTTCGACCGCAACGCCGGTCAAAGTGCGAACCGGGCCATTGTACAGCGCCTGATCGACCATACCGTTGGAACCGCCCGGCGAACCCAATTGCCTGTTTTTATCCACTATGATACGAAACCTTCTTCCGGTGCTTTTGGAGTACATTTAGCAGATGCGCTGGAGTCCGTTTTTGAAAAAGGATATACCAGCATCCTTGCCCTAGGCAACGATTGCCCGGAACTTTCGGCGCCCATGCTCCGGGAGGCCCATGCCCGTCTGACAAAGCAACCGCTCGTGCTCGGACCGGCTACTGATGGCGGTTTGTACCTCATTGGAATACAAAAATCAGCCTACCATCGCCAATCCTTTGTAAGCCTGCCCTGGGAAACGGCGCAATTGCAAAGCGCCTGGCAGCATTATCCGGCGGCGAATGAGACGGACATCGACTGGCTGGACCCGCTAAGCGACGTTGACCATGCAGCGGATTTCAAAACCCTGCTGACACGTCTGCCCCGCTGGAACCGCCTGCTGAAACAATTGCGGAGTATTCTGGCATCTTTCGCCGTTGCTGCAAGTTCTTTTTGCCAAAGTGTTCTTTCCCAGGCGCCATTTGGCCTGGCCCCCTTGCGCGGCCCGCCTTTTCCATTGATTTAAGATTGCTTTTTCTTTGTTTGCCCTGCTGCATATAACCCGGTAACTAGTTTCCGAGCAGTTCGGTGTGTGGTCACGGGGTGACTCGCCCAGCACCCAAGGCTCAGTATGCCTTTGGGTACGCGCGACTTCCTGCGCAGGATGTTTGCGCGTCCCTGTTTACAAATCCCCAGCGCTACCACCTCAAACCATCAAACCCAGACAAACCATCAAACCTTCTCAAACCCCTCCAAACCTGACAATACATAAAAACAATCTACACATGAAAAAATTAAACTTACTGATACTCTGTTGCCTGTGTCTGAATGTCGCCATCGCGCAAAGCATTCGGGTGAACGGAACGGTGCGCGACAAGCAGGCCGGCGATGTCATGCCCGGCGTGAGCGTATTGGAAAAAGGCACTACGAACGGCACGGTAACCGATGCGAGCGGCCAATATGCCCTCACGGTTGCCGACAAATCGGCCACTTTGGTATTCACCTTTATCGGCTATGAGTCACTGGAATCGGCCATTACCCTGGAGGGAAGTACCGATATCGCATTGCCGTCCAAGGCAACAGGTTTGAGCGAAATCGTCATCACGGCGCTGGGCGTCGAGCGGCAATCCAAAGACCTGGGGTACGCCGTGCAGCAACTGGACGGAACTGAAATTGCCGGCGTGAAATCACCCAATTTTTTGGATAACCTGGCCGGCAGGGTAGCCGGTTTGACGGTCAGCCAGGGATCAACGGGCGTAGGCTCCAGCTCCAAAATCACCATTCGCGGCGAAGGTTCTTTTTCAAACAACAATCCCCTGTTCGTGGTGGACGGTATTCCGATCAACAACAATTCCATCATCAATTTTACCAACGACGACGCTGCGGGATTTCAGGAAGTGGACTTTGGCAATGGCGCCATGGAAATCAACCCCGACGATATTGCTTCGGTAACTGTGCTGAAAGGCTCCGCAGCAGCGGCCCTTTACGGCACCCGGGCCTCCAACGGGGTCATCATCGTGGCAACAAAAGACGGCGCGCGCAGCAAAGGATTGGGGCTTAGTTTCAACTCCACCACTTACATCGACAAACCTTTTCAGTTGCCGCAGTTTCAAAACCTGTATGCACAGGGCAATTCCGGCCAGTTTGCATTCAAGGACGGCCTGGGCGGCGGCATCAACGACAATATTTCGTACAGCTGGGGCCTGGCGTTCGACCAGGGCATTCTGACGCCACAGTACGACAGCCCGGTGACGGCCCCCGATGGTCGCATCGTTCGCGGGGGCGATGTGGCCGTGCACGGCGGCGCACCGATCACGCCGACGTTATTGGTCAACTACCCGGATAATTTGAAAAATTTCTATGAAACCGGCGTCACGACGATCAACAACATTGCTATTTCCTCGGGTTTTGACAAAGGAAATCTGCGCTTTTCGATGAGCGATTTGCGTAGCGAATCCATTATTCCCGGCGTAAACCTGAACCGCAAAACCGCAGCCGTACGTTTAAATTTCCGGCCTACACAGCGCCTGCGTGTTAATTCGAGCATCAATTATGTGAATTCCGGAAGCGACAACCGACCCGGCAATGGCTATGGCTCCGAAAATACCAATTACGCGATTGTCGCCTGGGGGCCGCGTTCTCTGAATATTGAAAACATGAAAAATTACTGGCAGCCCGGACTCGAAGATTTGCAGCACTATTCCTTCAATTACACGTTTTTCGACAATCCATATTTCACGCTGCTGGAAAACAGAAATTCCTTCAACCGCGACCGTTTGTTTGGCAATGTGTCTGCTGCCTACGAATTTACCGACGACCTGAGCCTTACGGTGCGCACGGGTATGGACTATTCCAGTGAAATGCGAAAATTTCGCCGGGCCTTCAGTTCCAACCGTTTTAAAAATGGCGCTTATGCCGAACAGACGGTGTTTTTCAGGGAAAACAACACAGACTTGCTGTTGAATTATCAAAAGGAGCTTGGTAAAATCGGCCTGGATTTTTCTGTGGGCGCCAACCGCATGGATCAGCGGGCTGCCAATGTGCAAACCCAGACCACCTCGCTGGCCCAGGCGGGTGTTTTTAACCTCTCCAACGCCGCCTCGCCATTGGAAATACTTTCTTCCGAAGCCCAAAAACGCATCAACAGCGTGTATGGCATTGCCAAATTCAGTTACAGCAATTTTCTGTTTGTAGACATTACAGGCCGCAACGACTGGTCGAGTGCCCTGGCTACGCCGACCTCTACAGCCAACACCTCGTTTTTCTATCCTTCCGTTTCGGGTAGCCTGGTGTTGTCGAATGTAGTAAGTCTGCCGCCGGCGGTTTCTTTTGCCAAAATCCGGGCAAGCGCCGCACAAGTAGGCAATGATACCGATCCGTATCAGACAGCCGGGATATTTGTGGCCGGTGTGCCTTATGCCGGTCAACCGACGCTCAGCGAACAAAGCACCATTCCAAGCGCCCTTTTGCTGCCGGAACGCAGCACTTCCTACGAGTTTGGCGCCGATGTTCGTTTTTTCCGCGACCGCCTGCGTTTTGATGTGACCTACTTTGATGAACTGACCGAAAACCAGATCATTTCTTTACCCATTGCCATTTCCTCCGGTTACAAGGAGCGGGTGATCAACGGTGGCGCGGTGCGTTCGAGCGGCGTGGAAGTCGTCGTCGGCATTACGCCCCTCAAAAGCGGGCACTTCCAGTGGGACGCGCAATTCAATTTCAGCAGGAGTGTTTCCAGGGTGGAGGCGCTGCCCGAAGGAAGCGGACGCCTGACGCTGGCTTATTCGCGGGTGTACGACAATGTCAATCAAACCGTGTGGTTCCAGGTGGAAGAAGGCGGCAAAATCGGCGATATCTACGGCACCGGATATTTGAAAAATGAAAACGGCGATTTTGTGCTTACGGCAACTGGAAACCACATTGTCGACAACACCCTCAAACGCCTGGGCAATTACAATCCCGACTTCATTCTGGGTTTCAACAATCAACTCCAGTACAAAAACTGGAGCCTGGGCTTTTTGTTCGACTGGCGGCAAGGCGGTATTCTGGTGTCGCGCACGCTGGCGCTGGCAGCTGTGGGCGGTCAGTTGAAAGAGACCGAAAACCGTCCGGCAGCAGGTATTGTCGCTCAAGGCGTGGTCAATACCGGCACCTCGGAAAATCCTGTTTATGTGCCCAATACCACCCCGTTGCCAGCCGAGACGTATTACCGCCAGTACTACGACCGGAACCACGAAGAAAATAATACCTACGACGCTTCATACCTGAAACTGCGGGAGTTCACGCTGGGCTACACCTTCAAAACGGGTGAGCAGGGCAAAGGTTTTTTGCGGAAAAGCAACCGCCTCTCTGTTGCCCTGATTGGTCGCAACCTCTTCGCTATCAGCGACATGCCGCATATCGACCCGGAACAATTGGCCGTGCAGGGGCAGCAATTTGTCAGCGGCGTGGAAAATATGTCTTACGCCACAACGCGCAGTTTCGGACTTAAACTGGGTTTTGATTTTTAACGGTGGTTTTTAACGAAAGATGGACGCAACAAACCATCCAACTTTTCAAACCATCCAACCATTCAAACCATCCAACAATAAAAAAACAATGACGCATCATACATTCAAAACCGGATTATTACTGCTGGCCATCCTCTTCGCCGGCGCATGTACCAAAGATCTGGATACGATCAATACGAATCCCAACGCGCCCATCGAGGCCACGCCGAGCCTGCTGCTCCGCAAAGTCATTTATGATTACGGCGAGCAGATGTCCTACGAAGGATTTACGGCGGGCAACCTGCTCGGCCAGTACTTCACGGCCATCGATTTTAACCTGTTTGACCGGCACAGCCTGACGGAACCGCAGATCGGCGGCAATCCCTGGCCGGTGTTGTACAGCAACCTCCGGGACAATGAAATCCTGCTGGGCCAGTCGCGCGGCAATCCTTCTTTTGCGGTGTATGAGGGCCCTTCGTTGATTTTAAAAGCCTACATGACGGCGGCCCTGACGGACATCTTCGGAGACGTGCCGTACAGCGAGGCGCTGCAAGGCAAGTCGGGCAACGTGACGCCGAAATACGATAAACAGGAAGATATTTACCTGGCTCCGGGCGGGATTTTGGACAACCTGAACAAGGGTATTACGGCCATTCAAAACTACGCCGGCGCGCAGCCGCTGGACGGCGATATTCTGTTCAACAGGAACCTGAACGCCTGGAAAACCTTCGCCCAGTCTTTAAAAATAAAATACCTGATGCGCATCTCCTACAAGGTGGATGTGTCGGCGCAATTACAGGCCATTTACGCCGCCGGCGATTTTATGAAAACCAATGCGCAGAATGCCAAATTTGATTTTACCAATGGCGCGCCCAACAATTTTCGGATGGCCACACTTCGCGCAGGCGATTTCAACCTGTTTATCATGTCGCTGACCAGCGAGGAAATCCTGAAAGGGTTGAACGACCCGCGCATGGCGGTCTTTTTCCGGCCCATCGGCAATGATCCAACTAAAACCCAGTACGAGGGTTTGCTGAATGGCCCCAATGCTTCGGCAACGTCCATTTCGGTGGCCGACTATTCGCTGACCGGCACGATTTTCAGGGAGCGTACCGGCGACCTCGACGCCAATTTTATGACTGCCTGGGAAACGCAATTGTTCCTCGCAGAAGCAGCGGAAAGGGGATTGATTACCGCCAATGCACAAACACTGTATGAAACCGGCGTACTTTTGGCCTTTGAGTACTGGCAAACTCCTATTCCTGCAGATTACCTGACGAGCGGCACGGCAGCCTACGGTCAAAACGGCGCCGATAAAATGGCACAGATTCTCACACAAAAATGGCTGGCCAATACGGTCAATGGCTACGAGGGCTGGATTGAATACCGGCGCACGGGTTTCCCTGCGCTCAAAACCATTGCAGCCAGCCTGAACAACAACCTGATTCCGGTGCGGATGCCGTATCCGACGGATGAAGACGCCCTGAACAATGTCAACTTTACCGCAGCGGCAGCGGTGACTAACAATAACAGTATTAACGCAAAAGTCTGGTGGGACGCTAATTAGTGATGAGTTATGAGAGATGAGTTATGAGTTATTGGTGTTTCAGGCTGGAAGGAGAAAGTATGCATACTTCATTTCCCCATTCCAGCCTGAAACACCAATAACTCATAACTCATAACTCATAACTCATCCCTCATAACTCATCACTCAACCCTAATTTTTATGTTTGACGTCAATTTTTGGCAATGGGCAATTGTGATTAGTTCGAGTTTGCTGATGTTCCTGATTTCTCCGTTTGCCAAAACGAACGATACTTTTTTCAGGGCAAAATCGGAAACGAACCATGCGCCGGGTGTCTTTCTGCTGACCAGCAGCATGGTTATTTCCTGGATTTTCGCCAAGTCGATCACCAATGCTGCCAACCTGGGCATGGCCTATGGATTTGTCGGCGGAATAGCGTATGCCACGTATTACTTGTCTTTTATAGTAGCCGGAATAGTGATTTACCGGATGCGCACAAAGGGCGGTTACAACAGCATTCACCAGTTTATCGGGGCCAAATTCGGGATGCGGGCGGTAGCGATTTTTTCCATCCTGATTGCATTCAGGCTGTTCAATGAAGTGTGGTCGAACACGATGGTGATCGGCTCTTATTTTGGCGAAAAAGGCAGCAGCCCATATTACGCTGCCGTGCTGGTGTTTACCGCGCTCACGCTGGCCTACACCCTGAAAGGCGGGATGCGAAGCGCACTGATGACGGATATGGTTCAGATGGGATTGTTCAGCCTGCTGCTGATTATCATTCTGGGTGTTTTGCTGCCGCGCGAACAGGGCGACCTCGGCAAATTCGTACAGTCGGGCGAGTGGAAACTCTCGCAGGGCCTGAACCTGCTTTTTGTGGCACTGATCCAGGTCTTCAGTTACCCTTTTCACGACCCGGTGCTCACGGATCGCGGCTTTATCAGCACGCCTAAAACAACGCTGAAAAGTTATGCGCTGGCTACTGTCATCGGATTTACCTGTATCCTGCTGTTCAGTTTTGTCGGCATTTATGCCCGTTTCAACCAGTTGGAAGGCGAAGCACCGGTAGCCGTCAGCCGCTCTCTGGGCGCGGCCATGATGCTGATGATGAACTTTATCATGGTCACTTCCGCCTCCGCCTGCATCGATTCCGCCTTCGCGTCCTTTTCCAAACTGACGGTAGTGGATCTGGGCAATCCTGAAAAAGCAAGCGCTTTTCGGGGCCGGATCGCCATGATTATCTTAGCCGTAGTGGGCACTTTACCAGTGTTCCTGGGGCCGGAAATTTTGTCGGCCACCACCATCAGTGGTACCATGGTCATCGGTTTTGCGCCCGTCTTTTTGTGCTGGAATGTGAAAGTGCCGCCTTTGGCTTTTTACCTGTCCGTAGGCGCTGGGGTTGTCATCGGGCTGTTGTTTACACTGGGATGGTTCCCCGCAGACCTGGTGCTTTTCCCGGGTAAATACGGCGATTTATTCTCAGTCAACCTGCTCGGAACGGTGCTTTGTTTCAGCCTGTTTTTCCTGTCCAAATTTTTGAAACGATGAACGAGGAACTTCGCGTACAAGAGATACAATTGTCAAACGGCCCGGTGCTGGTGTTCGGCGGCGTGTACAGCAACCTGCCCGCTTTAGAAAAAATGATGGAAATTGCAGGTCAACTGCATATTCCGCCCGGCAACATCATTTGCACCGGCGATATCGTCGGGTACTGCGCCGAGCCGGAATCCTGCGTACAACGCATCCGGGAATGGGGCATCCACAGCATCGCCGGCAATGTGGAAATTCAGTTGCGCAACCGGGAAGAAGACTGCGGCTGCAATTTTGACGAAGGCTCCCGCTGCGATACTTTTTCCCGAAAGTGGTATCCCTACGCACAGTCGCGGCTAAGCGAAAATTCTATTGACTGGATGTTGTCGTTGCCCCATCACCTGCGTTTTCAATACGGTAAAAAAAGGGTGTATGTGCTGCATGGTTCCTTTTTTAACCCCTCCGAATTTGTGTTCCGGTCTACGGCCTGGGATCAAAAACGGGTCAATTTCGAAGCGGCGCAAGCAGACATTGTGCTTGCCGGACACTGCGGACTGCCTTTCCACCACGAGCACGACGGGCTGCTTTGGCTGAATGCCGGAGTCATCGGCATGCCTGCCAACGATGGTACTACGCGGGTGTGGTACGCGGTTTTGGACTTGCAGGAACACCAGGTGGTGTATCGCCACCAGTCCTATGAATATGACCACGAAAGTGCAGCCAGGAGCATGGAAGAACACAAACTGCCGCGCGAGTATTCTGAAACGCTGCGCACGGGGCTTTGGGACAATTGTGAGATTTTACCGGAGGAAGAGACCGCTGCGCAGGGAACAATGATTGTCCACCCTGCTTAGTTGGTTATCAAAAGGCCCAGAGGGCCTGTATCTTTATTGAATAAATACCGGCCCGCTGGGCCGGGCATCCAATTTAATCCATCATTTCTACAAAGATATAGGCCCTCTGGGCCTTTTGACACACCCCCGCACTTGCGCCAGATTTTCGGTTCATTGCCGTATGGTCGCCACAGCAGCCGGCATGTCTACCGGCCCACTGGGCCTTTGGGCATCACCTTTTGGCTGATCCTTTATCAACCACCGCACCAGCACCGGCACCAGCAATAAATCGCAAAACAACGCCCCAGCCAAAGTAACGCTCACCAGCAAACCCACCGTCACGGAAGGCGGGTGAATGGAAAACAGCATGACCAAAAAACTGAAAAACAGGATAATACTGCCCAGGCACATCGCTTTTCCCGTTTCTGCCAGCGTAGTGCGCAGCGAATCTTCCACGCTCAAACCCCGCGAACGGCACAGTTTAAAATTGCTCAGAAAGTGAACCGTGTCGTCGGTGGCAATGCCGAAAACGATGCTGAATACCGTGGCAATCCCTGCTTCCAGCGGAATGCCGAGGAAGCCGATCAGCGCGCCTGCAAAAAACAGGGGGAAGACATTCGGAATGACAAAAACCAGCACCATACGCAGGTCTTTGAATAAAAAACCCATGATGAAGGCCACTACCAGCACGGACGGAATCAGCCCCTGCAACATGTTATCGCGGATATATGCAGAGTTTTTATCCAAAATAACCCCAGTTCCGGTGATCTTGAATTGCACGATGCCGCTGTCGATATTTGTACTGGTCCAACGCGCTATGTCATCCTGAATCAGGGCGATCGTATCGCGCCCGACATCCTGCATGCGCCCGGCAATTCGGGCTTTGTCGTGGTTTTTACTCAGCAGCACCTCCGAAGCGGAAGGCGGCATTTTATAGACCAATTGTTGCAATTTTTTAAATTCGGCCAAACTATCGGGCAGGCGATAACCTTCCGGGCGGTTGCCGTAGTTCATGGCATTGAGGCTGCGGTACACATCATTGATAGACACCAGCGTTTTCATCGGGGCGTAACTGCGCAGCTGGGTTTCAAATTTGTCCATTTCCTGCAACACCTCAAAATCATCGG
This sequence comes from Saprospiraceae bacterium, assembly GCA_022844265.1. Taxonomy (GTDB): domain Bacteria; phylum Bacteroidota; class Bacteroidia; order Chitinophagales; family Saprospiraceae; genus M3007. The sequence continues at coordinate 9,560 of JALHMA010000033.1, forward strand.
CCTGGCGGCCATTTTGAGGAAAAACGGCAAATTCCACCGGGCGAAATCCCGAAAATTTGCTTTCAAAATATAAAAAATCTTCTGTGATCTGTTGCCCACGGGGCATATTGCTTTTGAGGCGGTAATTGGTGTTGATCTGCGAAATACCCAACAGGCAAAGGGCCATCAGCCCCGCCGAAATCCAGGCAATACTCCGTCCCCGAAGGCGGGTGAAATGGTAGATTCGTTCCATTGAACGGCCCCAGAAGGCGTATTCAGGGGTAAATTTGATCAATTGATCGGTTTTGAAACGCGGCAACATGGCCCACAACCAGCCGTAAATGGTAAAAAATGCGACCACGACGCCAAGTGCGGCATTGAGGCCGAACCCCTGGATGGGCGCTGTGCGGTTGGTCAGCAGGGAAGCAAAACCAATGGCCGTGGTAATACAGGTAATAAAAGTCGCCAGGCCGATTTCCCGCAAAGTTGTGCGGATAGCCGTTTCGCGGTCGTGGCCTTTTTCCAGTTCGTCGAGGTACTTACTGGTGATGTGGATGGTATCGGCCACGCCCACAATACACATCAGAATCGGGTACAAAGCGGCCAGCGCATTCAGTTCGCGCCCCAATGCGCTCAACAGGCCGAGAAAAAACAACAGCGCCAGCCCGATGCCCGCGATGGCAATAAAAACCGTCCACCAGCGCCGGAAAATAAAAAACAAAATAATGATAGTCAGCAGCGCCGCAATCAGCGTGGAAACCAGCACTTCCCGCGTTTCCATCTCCACCATAGCCGTTTGAAAATACGCCCTGCCGAGAATATGTTTTTTATCAAACGGATACGTATTCAACAACTGATACAACGAATCCATCAGTACTTCCGACTGCTCCAGACTGCTCTGATTGATGGTTTTTAGTACGATGGTCAGCGCCGTGCCGTCTTCCGAAATCAGGTTGTTGACAAAACGCCGGTCCTGCAGCACTTTCGTGCGGTCGCTTTCGTAAAATTCAGGCGCATCGAGGTGGATCACCGGCATCGCCGTCAGCCCGAACGGCGTTTTCAGCGGATACTGCATTTTGGTGAGCGACATCGCCGAAGTGACATGTGGCAAATCGCCCGCTTTCAGCGTCAGGTCGTGAAATTGCTGCAAAAAAACGGAGTCGAACACACCTTCCCGCCGCTCTACGGCGATTAACAGAAAGTTGTCGTCGCTCTCAAAATCATCCCTGTATGTTTTAAAAAACTCCCAGTCGGGATCGCCCTGCGGAAAGAATTGTTCAAAATCGAAGGTGAATTTCAATTGCGTCAGCAGAAAAATACTGGCAATCGTCAGCAAGCCATAGAACCCGAGCAAGAGGTTGCGCTGTTTCATTTCGCGGTGTGTAGGTGGCAAAAAATTTACAGCGAAACGGGCAGAACCCGGAAACGTTCAGATGGAGGGGGATTTTGGAAAGAATATAAATTGTGAGTAGTGAGTGGTGAGTAGTGAGTGGCATCTCGTTAGAAGAAGAATTCCAATAATTCCTCTAACGAGATGCCACTCACTACTCACTACTCACCACTCACTTATATATTTTCTTCCCCTTCCGCAGCCAAACGCCCCAGCTCCGGCTGTAGGCATGTACTTCCTGGGTAGCGCCTGTTCCATTGACAACGGGATGGCCCTGATTGACCCACTCGAAAATGCCGCCGTAGAGGTTGGAGACATTTTTGAAACCGGCGGCCAGCAGTTTTTCTGCAACTTTTTCGCTGCGGTAACCCACAGAGCAGTACACGATCACCGGTCGCTCTTTATCAAGGGCCGGTAACAGGCCGGCATCAAAATGGTCGTATCCCACCGGAATAGCGCCGGCGATATGGCTTACTTCAAATTCGCGGGGTTCGCGGGCATCGAGAAATACCACGCTGGTACTATCGCGGGCAGCATCCTGTACGCCCGTTTCGGGGACGCTGTGGCTGAGCAGCGTTTTGAGCATGGTGCGGTAAGCGCCGCGCTGTACCTGTCCGTAGGAAACCCAGGCGAGCAGCAGCAATGCCACGGCAAAAAAAATCTTGAGAAAAGGGAAATGCGACATAGTGTAAACAGGATAAACCTGTCACAAAGAACGCAGCAGAAAAGGAAAAGTTGATGGAAAGACTCCCGCACCCGGCGCGACGATCAAATAATCGTCGCGCCAAGTGCCATAACCGAGGATGATATACAGGCGGGGGCCGTTAGATTGTCTAAAAAAAATCCTACTGCCAGAAGGACAGCAGTAGGAAAATCAAAACATACTATGAGAAAACTGGGACGAAGATAACTTCAGGCAAGTGCTATTGACAACATCTTTTTACGAAGCGGTGGCAAATTAGCAGGAAGCGGCGGATATATTAAAAAAAGAGTCGCCAGGATGTCATTTCCCGGCGACTCTTTTTGTCAAATGATGGCTATTCAGGTTACATCCCGCCTTAGTTTCGCCCTTGTCTGTCCATCCTTTTCTGGCGATTTTCCTGCAATTTTTTGAGCAATGCTTCCCGGAATTCGCGTTCGGCGACGGGGATTTTGGCAATTTTCCGCAGGGGCAACACCTTCCGCAACCGTTGTCCGAGGTCTTTTTCCAGATCGAGTTCGCGCTGCCGCAGTTCGAAGTATTTTTTCACGTATTCATCTACCTCGTTATCGTTCATGCCGTCCAGTTGGGCGGTGGGTTTGAGTTGCGCCTGTATTTCTTCCCGTTTGTCCAGGTATTCGTTAAAAACGGGCCAGAATCCCTCTGCTTCCGAGGGCGTGAGGTTGAGTACTTCGGTAAAAACAGCCACCCGGTAGGCTTGTACTTTTTTGTCGCGGACTTCCGGACCGCGCTGCGCTACTGCTGCACCACTACAGATGCTGAAGAGCAGGATAATCCACAGGCTTTGTTTGAAGAGCTTATTCATGGTCAATATTGTTTTTGTTGCTTAAAGTAATGATTCCAGTTCTTCCTCACTCATTTGTTGTAAAAGATTCTCCAGTTCTTCGGGAGAAATATCATCCGCTGTTTTAGTCGACTTGCCGGGAGCGGGGGCAGCAGCCGGAGTTTGTTCAGGCATGTCCACATAGGAGACGGCAGCCAGTTGTCCGGCATCGAATTCTGTGATATTTTCAAGCAGGTATGCTTCTATTTCTTCATCAGTCAGGGCTTCTGCATAGGTGTCGACAGGTAAAATGGCGTCGGATTGTGGACGTATCATCCACCAGCAGGCTACAGCAATAGCCGCAACAGCCGCTGCGGCAGCCCACATGCGGGGCCGCAGGATACTGCGCAGCATACCACCTTTCCGGGCCGTTAGCCCGGGCCGTTGCAGGTTTTGCGCCTCTATTTTGTCGAAAATGGCAAGTTCCAGGTGCTCAAAATAACCAGGAGGCGTCTGCATACCTGCCTGCTTGCGGGATTGCTCCTGTAGCCAGGGCGACAGTGATTTCAGTTCTTCTTCTAATGATTCATGCTTATTCATAGCACACTTTTTTTGGTTCGGTTGGCATCTCGTTTTTTGATGCTTTACAGTTCGCGGAAAGCCGCTTCCACTTTTTTTACGGCGTGGTGAAAAGATGCTTTCAAAGCGCCGGCAGAAGTAGACAAAACCTCTGACATTTGTTCGTAAGGCATTTCGTCGTAATAGCGCAAATTGAATACAATGCGTTGTTTTTCAGGAAGTTCTGCAATGGCTTTCTGAAGTTTTATCTCTACTGCATCTCCGTCGAACCACTCCTCGGCCTGAAGCCGGTTGCTCATGGCTGCCATGGTGTCGTCTATGGATTCGGAAGCATGGCGCGCTTTGCTTTGCAGGTGCGAAATGGCTTCGTTGGTCGCAATCCGGTACATCCAGGTGTACAACTTCGATTTTCCTTCAAACTGCAACACCCCGCGATAAATCTTGATAAACGTGTTTTGCAGCACATCATCCGCATCTTCATGCAGCAGCACCATCCGGCGAATATGCCAGTACAGTCGCTCGCGGTATTGCGCCATCAGCTGCCGGAAGCCCTTTTCAAAGCCCTGCTCTGATCGCAGCAATTCCATGATCTGTTCGTCTGATACCGGTTTGTTCGTAGCGGTCTGTAGCAATGGATTCAATTTGTATGCTTATGACGTTGGAAATGGGTGGAGGTTTAATCGGGGAGATGAAAATGTCTACCTTTGAGTTGGTTATCAGTTATCGGTTATCAGTTATCTGGGGGTGTTTCAGGCTGGAATAGGGGAAGGATTGGTCATTTGTTCTCCCGTCGAACCAAGTGTATTTCAAATGGCCGCCTGAAAATTCGCGATGCTTATTGACGGGGTGACATCTGCGAGATACGAGCAGGTGTCATCTCGTCAAAAGTTACCGTTCCGAGATGTCACCTGCTCGTACCTCGCAGATGACACCTCTTCACTAGTTCACATTGCAGCTTAGTATCGGCTGATGCTATTGACGGGGTGACTCGAAGTCACCCCGTCAATATACCGCAACCACAATTTAAAACGCGCCCATTAGAACCCAAATAACCCGTAACTGATAACCAATAATCAATTCGGGAGCAGAAATGATCCCTATCCACTCATCTCAGCCTGAAACACCCCGGATAACTAATAACTGATAACCAATAACGAAATATGCTTGCGCGTTTTTTTCAAAAATACACCGGTTTTTTGCGGAACCTGAAAGCCTCGTACGTCATCAACAACTGGTTGCATGCCGGACAATTGCGCCATAATCGTGCGTATTATCGCCGTTTCGGGCTTCGGAAAAATATTTTTAGTCCGATAGGCAGCAAGGATTTCGGCGGCAAGCACGATCCCGATATTCCCTGGCTCGACCAACCCGGAGCGCTGGAGCGCCTGGAACAACACCCCTGGTTTCAGGCACTGGATGCTGGAATGCAGTCGAAAATACGGCAGTTTGTAACAGATGGTTACACGGTGCTGGAAAATTATTTTCCGGAAAGCGCCACCACGGCGCTCAATGCGGAAGTAAACCGTTTGCTCGATAGCGGCGAAACCGGTTTCAACTACACCGGCCGCAAAATTTTTAACCTGCCCGAACAAAGCTATGTTGCCGAAAGTTTTTTTCGGCATCCGTCCTTGCTGGAGGTATTGTCTTTTCTGCTGGGCAAACCGGCGCTGCCGTTTCAGTCCATGAATTTTACTGTGGGCAGTGAACAACGCGCACATTCCGACTCCATTCACATGATGACCGAACCACCCGGTTACCTCATCGCCACCTGGATTGCCCTGGAAGATTGTACGGAAGAAAACGGCCCCTTGTTTTATTACCCGGGCAGCCACCGGCTTCCAATCGTCACCACAGAGCATTACAACTCGGGCAATACATTTTTTACCATCGGTGAAAACAGCAACCGCCGCTACGAGGATAAAATAGCGGAAGTGATCGCCGAAAACGGCCTTCAAAAGCAACTTTTTGTAGCCAAACGCGGCGACGTGCTCATCTGGCACGCCAACCTGCTGCACGGCGGCAGTCCGATCACCCGCCCCGGTGCGACCCGCAAAAGTATGGTTTGCCACTATTTTGCAGAGGGCGTGTTTTGTTACCATGAAATGTCGCAACGGCCTGCCTTGATTAAACGTGTTTAGTGTTTGGTGTTTAGTTTTTAGGGGAGCTTCGGGCTTGGCATGTCTGAAAGTTTGACCAAAATACCAAGTACTGCCAAACGCGAAGCTCCCCTAAACACTAAACACCAAACACTAAACACAAATAAGTACGCCATGAATTATACCACACAGTGCTTTCGGCACGTTTTTGGCGACAAACGGTGTAAAACTTTAGGTAAGTGGAATTTTCCACGTTTTGTCTGTCTATTTTTGCGCCCTCAATTTTCGATTTACATGACTCAAATAAGACTTTGGATACTCCTGACCGGATTGGTTTTGTTGCAACAAAACAACGTTTTTGGCCAAATGCGGGGCTGGGAAGCCGGCGGCCAGATCGGCGTTTCCAATTATTTTGGCGACCTGAATACCAATTGGCGACTGGATCGTATGCACCTAGCTGGCGGGCTGAATGCCCGCTATAATTTTAATGACCGGCTTGCCCTGAAGTTCGGACTGAATGCAGGCAGCATCAGCGCCTACGACGCCGATTCAAAAAACATCTTTGAACAGCGCCGCAACCTGCATTTTCGCAGCCTGATTGCCGATGCCACATTGCAATTCGAATTTAACTTCCTGCCCTACGTACACGGGCACCGCGAATACTGGTACACGCCTTATATGTTTGCCGGTCCTTCTTTCTTCTATTTCAACCCGAAAGCCGAATTAGACGGCACCTGGTATTCTCTGAGCGAATATGGTACGGAAGGCCAGTTCAGGGGAGAAGAATACAACACCGCCCAGGCCGCCGTCGCCTATGGGGTAGGTTTTAAAATGGACCTTTCCTATCGCTGGAGCATGAACCTGGAGTTAAGCGCCCGCAAGGTTTTTACGGACTACCTCGACGATGTAAGCGGCAACTACGCCGATGTGCGCGACATCCGTGCCCAACGCGGCGAAATAGGCGCCGACCTGTCTGACCGTTCGATAGAACCTAAAATCGGGGAAGCCGGTCGCCAGCGCGGCAATGGTAAAAGCAATGACTCGTACGTTATCCTGGGCGTGGGTTTACAGTATTATTTCGGTTATATTCGATGCCCGACGATTACGCGCAATTAAATCAGGGATGAGGAATAAGGGATGAGGAATGACCGAGCGTTATGTCCGACATCATGCTCGGTCATTCCTCATCCCTTATTCCTCATTCCTGGTATTCACGTTCGGTCATTCCTCATCCCTCAATCCTCATTCCTAAATTTCATGCTAGTCCACAGCCTCTTCGATCTTCAGGAATTTATCCGCCGCGTATTGGCGCTGAATTTTCAGCAGGCGATCTGGATCACTGCCGAAATCGCTCAATGCGGTCGCTCGAAAGGCCATTACTACCTCGAACTGATTCAAAAAGGTTCTGGTGAAGAGCTGCTGGCGCAGGCTTCTGCCGTACTGTGGGCCAATGATTATCGCCGTTTGCGCGCTGCACTCGGGCCTGACCTGGATGCCGTTCTGCAAGCAGGTTTGCAGGTAAAAATGCAGGTAAGGGTAGATTTTCACGAACGTTATGGCCTCAAATTGCTGATTTCCGATCTGGATCCGGCATTTACATTCGGCGAAGTGGAACGACAGCGCCGGCAAACCATTGCAACGTTAAACGCGCAGGGTTTGCTGGAACAAAATGGTAGCCTGGCCTTGCCTCCCGTATTGCAGCGGGTAGCGGTCATCAGTTCGGCAGGAGCGGCCGGATTGCAGGATTTCCTCGAACAACTCAAGGGCAATAAATTTGGGTATTACTTTGACTGTCAACTGTTTGAATCATCAGTACAAGGTAAAAACGCTGCTGTGGAAATACAGGCGGCTTTGGCGAAGGTCGCTGCGGAAGCGGCATTTTACGATTGTGTCGTGATTGTGCGCGGCGGCGGCGCGCGACTCGACCTGGCCGCGTTCGACAACCTGGAACTCTGTCAGACTTTGGCGCGCATGCCCTTGCCGGTGCTGAGCGGTATCGGCCACGATGCCGATGAAACAGTACTCGATCTTGTGGCGCATACCTCCCTGAAAACGCCCACAGCGGTGGCGGAATACCTGATTCAGCACAATCTATTTTTTGAAAACAGGCTGCTGCAGTTAGCCGGGCAGTTGCGCACGGTTGCTGAATTTCAACTCAAATACGGCGCCCTGGAACTGAACCGGCTGGAAATGGAAACAGCATTGGCAGGCAGACAAAAACTACACCGCGCCGCGCAACAACTGGATACCTGGGAAGCGGCGTTGCCGGCACTAGCAGCGGGCGCCATCCGCACACAACGCACCCGCCTGGATCACGCCGAAGCGCTTTGTTCGGCCTTGTCGCCGGAACGGATTTTACAAAGAGGTTACAGCCTGACCACCCATCAGGGCAAGGTGCTGACAGATGCGGCATCGGTACAAGCCGGCGATTTGCTGGAAACACGGTTGGCGGAAGGGGTGCTGCGTTCAGTGGTGAAGTAGCGCCGAACTCCGTACCGGCTGCTTTAGCTGCCGGATACCAAAACAGGCAACATTTTCCCCTTTCCCACGCATTCTAATTGATTCAGCATCTCCGGCAGCTAAAGCAGCCGGTACAGGGTGCTGTGCTACTCCTTCCGCGTGAGCGTCTTTTTGTCGTCCGTCCAGATAAAAGTGTCCGGTACAAAAATTTTGGCCTCCGGGATTTCGGTGACCTCACCTGCCGGCGTTTTCAATTTGTTTTTATCGCGGTCGGGCATTTTGGTGTACAGTCGGACGTTCTCCTTGCTGGAAGTATCGATCGCCACGTCATAACGCCCATTTTTGATCAAAAAATCGAGGATTTCCCGCGAACCGTTGCCCAGGTTGATAGTGGTTTCAATCAGGACAGTGTTGCCTGCCCAGGTATCAATTTCATAAATATCGGAAATTTCCAGCTGGATGGTTTTGGCAGAATCCACTTCAAAAAGTTGGTACAAGGTGCGAACCATCTGGGCGGGTGCGACATGGGGAAGGGAAAAACTCAGCAACAAGGTCAGTATATGGAGACGTTTCATGGATATATGGATGACAAACTTGAAAAGAAAATCAGGTTTGTATGGTTTGGAAAAGTTTAGGTGGTTGAACGGCTTTGCTTACTTAAACGCAGGTGCAAAAATGCGCCATCCCGTCGAATGAACGGTATTGATACGCAGGAATTGTCTGCGGTTGCTCCAGTTAGTTTTTAATAACAAAAATCCCGCATTTTTCACACCGGAAAAATACGGGACGTATGTATGTTTGAAATATTCCGATCAGTTACTTTACTTCGGCAAGGGTAGCAACATTCGGTATGATAATTTTTAAATCTTTCGGTGCAAAAACCACATAAGTCAGCGTTTCGCGCAGAACTTCTCCTTTCACCCGGATTTGTTTCTGAATATTGGGCATCAGGATGTGCAGGACATCTCCTTCTTCTTTGGAAGTAATGTTATAACGCCCAACGGTAGCCAGTTCATTGACCATAGACGTGTTGCCGTTGGCAAGGCTCACACTGATCTCGACACGAATAGTAGGGTTGTTCCAAATTTTAAGATCCACAGTACCTGGCAAATCCAGTTTGATCGTGCCCTTTTCCTCGGTATTAAAAGTTTTGGAGAATGTTTTGCCCACAGTAGAAGCTTGAGCAAAAGCGAGCATCGGGAGCGCCAGGAGGACAACAATCGAATTTATTTTAGTAGTCATAACGAACCTCCTTTTTTTATTGTGACAAAGTAAGATTTTAATTTTGGTAAAAACAAGTGTTTTGACGAATTTTATTCTATTCTTGATAACGAAGACAGAAATACTTTGGTTGGGTGATGATTTGACTTTTTCTTGAAGTAGTGGTTTAATCCTTTGATGTACCTTCGCCCAGGCTTAACCATTCGATACACTATGCGTTACAAATTATTTTTTTCCTTACTGCTTATTTTTTCGGCGTTTGGCTGCACTTCGCCCAAACAGATGCCTTATTCAACGCCTGTTTTGCGCGGAAATGCAGGATTGCAAAGCGGCCCTATGCTGGGCTATGTCGACATGCGTGAAGTTTTGATTTGGGTACAAACCAAATCGGAAAGCGCCGTACAGATCGAGTATTGGGAAAGCGAAAAAACGGACCTGAAATACAAGTCGAATATTGCAACAACCGAGGCCATGCACGGCTTTACCGCCAAGTGTATTGCCGATCAGGTGCAGCCCGGCCGCACTTATAACTACCAGGTGCTGATCAACGGCGGCCCGGTACAATTGCCTTATCCGACTACCTTCAAAACCCAGCCTTTGTGGCAGTACCGCACCGATCCGCCTGCGTTCTCCGTTGCTGCGGGTAGCTGTACCTACGTAAACGAGCCTGAATACGACCGGCCGGGCAAACCTTACGGCTCCGAATACGGCATTTTTACAAATATTGCCGCGCAAAAACCCGATCTGATGCTTTGGCTGGGCGATAATTATTATTACCGCGAACCGGACTGGAATACCCGCACGGGCATGTTGCACCGGGCAACGCATACGCGTTCTTTGCCGGAAATGCAGCCCCTGCTGGCAACAGCGCACCACTATGCCGTGTGGGACGACCATGATTTCGGTCCCAATGATGCGGATGGCACTTTTATCCACAAAGACATGGCCTGGGAAGTGTTTCGCGATTTTTGGGGCAATCCGACCTTCGGTTTGCAAGACCGAAAGGGTTGCACCTCCTATTTCAGGTACGCGGACGTGGATTTTTTCCTGCTGGATAATCGCTATTTCCGTACACCTAACCACTGCAAAACCTGCCCGGAACCCACAGAAATGGGCCGCGAACAACGCGAATGGTTCCTGTCTGCCCTGGCTGAAAGCACCGCCCCTTTTAAAATGGTGGCCATTGGCGGACAAGTTGTGTCGGACAATGAAATGCACGAGACGTATAAAAATCTCTACAAGGCCGAGCGGGACACAATTCTTGCCCGGATCGAGCGGGAAGGTATCAAAGGGGTCGTTTTTCTGACCGGCGACCGACATTTCACCGAGCTGAGCGCGGTCAAAAATGCCGCCGGCAATTGGGTCTACGACCTTACAGCCTCCTCCCTTACAGCCGGTTCATTTACCAATGCAGGAACGGCCGTGAAAAACACCCTCCGGGTAGAAGGCACCGCCGTCGACCGGCACAATTTCGCTATGCTCCGGTTTAGCGGACCCCGCAAGGAGCGCCAACTCGAAATGAAAGTATACGACACCAACGGCCAGGAAATATGGACTAAAACCATAGCGTCTGACGGCACTTTGAAATGAAACGCTGCATTCTCAACCACTCAACATTCAGTATAAATGGCTTCTCCATTTAATCCGGTAGGGGTACTGGGTTCGGGCAGTTTCGGAACCGCAATTGCCAACCTGCTGGCATACAATTCGGATGTGATGCTCTTCAGTCGGAAACCTGAAGTGGTAGACGCGATCAACGAGACGCGTCACCACCTGGGCGTTCAAATGTCTTCCCGGGTAATAGCAACCAGCGACCTGGCAGAAATGGCCGCGCGTTGTACGCTGATTATTCCGGTGGTGCCTTCCAATAGTTTCCGGGCTATGATGCAGGCGCTTGCGCCTTATTTGCGTCCGCACCACATTATTATTCATGGAACGAAGGGTTTCGATTTAAAAGATATTGATGAAAACGACCTGGAAAAACCCGGGCTGATCCTTACCCGCGCCAATGTGCGCACCATGAGCGAAGTGGTTCGGGAAGAAAGCAGCGTCGTGCGTGTAGGCTGCCTGTCCGGCCCCAACCTGGCAGCGGAAATCATGGCCGGTCAGCCGGCGGCGACGGTAGTGGGCAGCCGCTTCCGGGAAGTGATCCAGGCCGGTCAGATAGCTCTGAACAGCTCCAAATTTCATGTTTTTGGGTCTTATGACATTTTGGGCGCTGAATTGGCAGGGGCTTTGAAGAATATAGTTGCACTGGGTTCGGGGGTACTGGGCGGAATGGGGCTGGGCCGCAATATACAGGGCCTGTTGATCGCAAGGGGGCTGGCGGAGATGATCTATTTCGGCAAGTCGCTGGGCGCCACGAGCCATGCATTTGTAGGGGTAGCAGGTATCGGCGATTTGGTGGCTACTGCTACCAGTACCAACAGCCGCAATTACTCTTTCGGGATGCGCCTGGCAAAAGGAGAGACCACCGCTCAGATCCGCGAACGGATGCCGGAGCTGGCAGAAGGCGTGCGAACGCTGCGCATCGCGCACCAACTCGCCCGGCAACACAAACTACACGTTCCGATTACGTCGATGTTATTCGCAGTGGTATTTGAAGATTACCCCATCGAAAAAGCGCTGGAATTCCTGATGACTTACCCGTATGCGATTGATGTGGACTTTTTGTGATTTGAAATGGAATACGGATTGAACGGATGAGACACGGATTTTTTCGATGTGAGTGATGGAACACGGATTTGTTTATCAATAAATCAATGAAATATGCGCCACTTTCTGCTTCTTATAGCTGCTTTTGTGGCCTTTTCGATCGCGGCCCAACAGCCGCTCGAAAATCGCCGGCATTATCGACCCAGCCGTAGTTTTTTAGAAAACGCCGATGAGAACTGCTTTGAGGCAACCCGCCGCGAAGCCGACCGGGCGTTCGACCAGCGCTGCTGGGATGACGCCAGCCTCCTGTACCGCGCTGCCAAAAACTGCGCGGATGCCGATCAGCAACGGCGCCAGGAAATGAGCGACCGGCTGGATGCCTGCCGGGCAGCGGCAGAACTGGAACTCATCAACCGCGAGCGACATGCCATTGCCGCCAACCGGGCCGATGATGCCCACGCGCTGCTTCGAAATGCCGACCGGTCGCTGGCTTACCGGATGGCGGATTTTGCCAATAATTATATCGCTCCACCCGGCGAGGACAATCCGGACTGCCAGCAGGCCATGTTCGATGCCTGGTACCCTTCTCCGGCCGTGACGGGCATTGGCGACCGCTATGACCCTGTTCAGGTGCCATTTTGTTATCAATTAGGCGAAAATCTGGGCAGTAATGTGACCGTTCGTTTTGCCGGTACCGGCAAACAAAAAATGATTTACGCCTTTTCCGGCTCCCGCCACCTGCTGTTTAGTTGGAATGCGCAGACGCTGGAACACAACGAACCGGCCCCTATCGATCCTGCGATGACTGGTTTTGAGGTGGCCCCTGACGGTAATACTTTTTTATTTTATTCCGATAAAATATTGCTTTTCTGGCGCAAGGGGAAAGAATTGTACCGCCTGAACGTACCGCGTATCCACGATTTTTGTTTTGATAAGGAAGGAGACGAATTTTTCCTGTATGATTCGACGGAAATGAAAATTGACGTGCTGGATCTGCGGGAAGTGTACATGGGTTTGAATAGTAATAAGATACAAAAACAGCGTAAAATGGAGGAATTACGCGTTCCTCCAACTTTCCGGCCCTGGATAACGGGCGTCACCCCCGGCGTACTCGATTTTGCCGTTTCCGAGGGCGATGTATGGCTGGGATACCGCGAAGGTATCATGGTATTGCAAAAAGCAGGTCCGGGCAAACCCTGGGAGCGTACCCGTAACATCAAACAGGAGGCATTGCTTCCCAATGGCATGGTAATAAGCACACCGTTTTTACGGTTGATTCCCGAGCGGAACCTGGCTTTTTATGCAAATGATACGGCCTGTGTGCTGATTGCCCTGCCGGACAAGGATACAACATCGCCGTCCCGAATGAAAATGGCCGGTTTCCCGCTGGCTATCCCGTCTCTCAGCGGCCATACGGCCACCCTGAAGTCGGATTCCTATATGCATACCGGTAAAATTCATGTTTACAACAATGCCGGTGCACTGGCATACTTCAGCGCTGTGCAGGAAATGGAGTTTTATTCTTTCATGTCCGGCGCGCTGGACCCCGAAGGAGAATGGCTGATTCTCCCATCCGCGCGCGGCGTGCTGCATTGCTGGCGTTTGGAAAACAGCCAGCAGAATATTTTTCACAAATTTTCGATGGGAGCGCAATATGTGGCGGATATAAGCCCCGACGGGCACAGTTACATTTCCAACAATTCCAATGAGTTACAGGTATTTGACTGCCTGCAGCCAGGTAAGGTGCTGGGTGATCCGGTGAAAATTACCTTTAATTATATGTTAGACGCGCCCCATGTCATGTCTAACCATTGGGTAGCCAGTCCGCTTACGCTTACGGGTGATTCTTTGCTGGTCCGGAACTGGGAAACCGGTAAAAATTGGCTTTTTACCCAGCCCGGGTTAGTCAATTCACCGGTAGTGGCATTTTCAGCGGATGAGCAGTATCTGGCGGCAGCGCATTCGGACGGACAAATCCGGGTTTACCGGCTGTCTGACGGGCAGTTGGTGAAAACGCGGCCATTTCCCGGGGAGATACGCGAAATGGTATTTGTTCCCGGCAGCAACGAACTGATCGTCCTGCAAGTCAATACTTCCGACTACGATTATTCTGAAAAAACGGTGCTGCGTATCATCCACCCTTTTCGGGATGACTACAAACAACGGACGGTGCGTTTGCATGAATACAGCATCAGCCTGCTGGCCGTTTCCGATCAGGGCGAATATCTGGCAGTATCTGACAGGCAGGATATCCGAATTTACGACCTCCAAAACCTGACGGATGAAATGTCTCAAATACTTCCCACCGGAGAAGGTCTGGGGCCGGGTTCCACTGCCGATATCAGAGCCATTCGATTTGACCCCGACGGTCAGTCCCTGGTAACATCGTATAGCGATCAAAGTGTCATATTCTGGAATATTCTTACCGGTCAGCCCAATTTCAAATTGCAAGCGCCTGCTGAAGCGACTTACATGCTTTTTGACCGGGTGCGTATCATTCCGGAAGGCAACCTGCTCTGCCTGCTATCTCCAAATGACGGCCTGCTGATTCGCAGCCTCGATCCGTCAGCGATCCGAACTGCGATACAACCTCCTCATCATCAACTGATTGCATTCAGCCCTGACCACATTAGAAAATACAACCTTGATCAGGCCTTGAATTATCCGGGTAATTTTGAGCGCCTGGCCAACTCCGGCGACATCCCGCTGATCAATGCTTTTTTCAGTTATTATTCCCAGCAGGCAGGCGCCAGCAGCAATATCGACCGGGTGAGCGAGTACTGCGACCGCGCATTCATCCTGTACGCACAATTGGACACGACCACCCAACGCGAATTGCAGACTACGATGCTGGTTATGTACGAAAATTACCATTGGAAATGGCTGATCCGCGACCGGCCGGATAAAGCGGAACTGGTGCTGCAACACCTCAACCGGCAGTTTGACAAACCCCTTATCGGGGTGCTGGCGGAAGCGCATACAGCCCTGCTGCGCGGCAGCCCCGACGACCTGCGCCGGGCCGTTCGTTTGTATGCCGACTGGGCTATCCGTATGGACGAAACAAGTGAACCCGGCGTATATTTCGATGCGAGCCTGCGGCCGGTTTTTGATAAATTGGTGCAGCTGGCGGAGTTTGAACTCATCGGCGACAAACAAATTGATTGCCTGTGCGGCATGTTTGGCAACTGGCGGAATTTTAGCCTTTGTACCAACCGGCCGAAAAATGCAGCCATTGTTCCGTTCGACCCCGAAATGCGCCTGCGCTGGGACATTTACAAAAAAATGTACCTGACATCCCAAACGGAACGCTTTTCCGAACGCATCCGGTTGTTGCAGAGCGCGCAAGACGATGTGCGCCAGCTTTCCAGGCAAAAAGCAAGCCTGGCGCGCCGGCAAATGGAAAAAGTGGTGCAGCGGATGGGAGAAGTGTACCTCGCATGGGCCAGATTTGAACAGGGCAATGAACGAACGGAACAGTTTTGCCGGCAGGGGATCGCGTTGCTGGAAGGCATCGGAACCTTTCAACAGAAGGAACAGCAACGACTGGAAATCCTGGCTTTTTTGTACCAGGATCTGGCCAATTACCAGTATAACAAAGACCAGTTTGACGCAGCCCTCGCCAGCTGCCAGCAGGGTTACGAAGCATCTTACAAGATGTGGCAGATGACGACCGATACCTTCGATCTGCGGCGTTACGCCGACGAATTGCTCGGCAATCAACTGGCGCTGCTGGGGAATATCCAGCTGATGCGCGGCGACTTTACAACTGCCCGCACCGCTTATGAAGAGGCTAATAATATACTGACCCTGGGGCTTAATGCATATTTCACCGCCCATATCGAAGTGCTGGAAGGCAAGGAAATCGAAGCATTGCTCAGTTATGGCAGCATCTTTTCCACCGAGCAACTCGGCAATGTGGTGTATGACCTGGAACGGCTGGCCGACAGGTATCCGGACAAAAAGGATTCGATCTTGCAGTTCATTCCACGCCTCCGCACAGCCTGGCTGGCCAATCATCCGCGTTCCAATGGCGTCGAAGCCGATTACCGCTATGCGCGGCTGCAAACGATCCGGGAAGGCAATTTCAAACGTTACGACCGGGCGCTGTACTGGACCAATGAAGTACTGCGCCACGTCGA
>JALHMA010000034.1 GCA_022844265.1 Saprospiraceae bacterium
GGAAGGAGGTGACATCTCGTAACGGTCGTTTTCAAGTAATTCTCGCTACGAGATGTCACTTGCTCCTGCGTCGCAAATGACACCTCTCCGCTAAGTCAACGACATTGCCCTTTAGGGGTCGGGGGATTGGCCAAGATCGAAGCGCCCTAAACACCAAACACTAAACACTAAACACTATATTTTAATAAAA
Organism: Saprospiraceae bacterium; assembly: GCA_022844265.1. Lineage (GTDB taxonomy): Bacteria > Bacteroidota > Bacteroidia > Chitinophagales > Saprospiraceae > M3007. The sequence goes on from JALHMA010000034.1 coordinate 191, forward strand.
ATCCCCCGCCTGTACAACACCAGGCAGACCAGCCAGATAACAGCCGTAAAACAAAGCGCGTAGAGGAACGAGCCCAGTTCCGCCTGGTTGATCGGGTAAAAAACATGCTGGTAAACCCAGTACAAGGCGCTGCGGCTTTTCCCTTCCGCGTCGGTGTATTTGATCAAACCGGCAGTTTTTACAACCAAAGCAGCCAGTACGAAGGCAAAAAGAGGATTGGAGCCGAAAACCAGAAACGGTTTTGCCCAGGTATTCCAGCCGCGCAGGTCGAGCGCCCACACACACAAGGAGAGGAAAATCATGGCCAGGCCACCCGTGTACAAAACGAAAGAACTGGTCCAAAGGGACTTATTGATCGGAAATGCAAGGCCCCAGATAAGTCCGGACACGCCGATGATGGTTCCGTAAAACAACAAATCATACACCAATCGGCCCGGTTCTGATTTGCGCGCCGTGATCAAACTGCCCGTCAGATATCCAATGATTACGGTTACAACCGATGGCAAGGTGCTCAGCAGTCCTTCGGGATCAAACGGAAGACCTTTACCCATCCATAAATGTCCGGCGCCCAGCAGCATCAGGTCGACCTGCCGTACAACATTCGACTCCAGGGCGTATGGGTCTGCTCCACCGGCCAGGTGCAGCACCGTCCAGTAAGCCGCCAGCAAAAATCCGGCGGTGATGGCCAACACCTGCCGCGACAACAAGACACATAAAAATGCCGCTATGCCGTAGGCCAGACCGATGCGCTGCAATACACCGAGGATGCGCAATTCCGACCAGTTTTTATTAAAAAAAGGAAATGCATTGAGCGCCAGTCCAATCAAAAAAATGAGCGCTGCGCGGCGAAGAATTTTTCGGGTAAGCGCAGGCGTTAACTGCTGATTGAATTTTGAAAAGGAAAACCACAAAGCCACACCTACAATGAACAGAAAAAAGGGAAACACCAGATCAGTGGGCGTGCATCCATGCCAGTCGGCATGTTCGAGCGGATCATAGATACTTTGCCAGGTGCCGGGATTGTTCACCACGATCATTAAAGCAATGGTAAGTCCGCGGAAAAAATCCAGAGAAAGGTAGCGCATAAACAGATTGTCATTTTTTCAGCCGAAATGTAATCAGATAATTCAAAACCATTTTACCTTTCCCAAATGATTATACAAATCATGTAATTACATCTAATTATTAATCCAAACTTAATTTCGTATGAAGACTTTTTTAATGCCTTACAGGTGCATGTTGACATTGCTCCTGTCCATGGTGTCGATATGCTTGTCGGCACAATCTGTCAATTACAGTATTAAAGGAACTGTAACGGATGACTCCGGTGCGCCGGTTGCAGGCGCCACGGTTTCCTTAAGCGAAGTTCGCCAGGGTACTTACACCGATGAAAGAGGGTTTTACAACCTGAGCGGCGCAGTAGCGGAAGGGACTTACAACCTGGAAGTCAAGTACTTCGGCTATGAGGCTTCCCGCAAAGAAGTAAGTATTTCGCTGAGCCAGAGCAATCTTGTACAGGATATTATGCTGGGCGGCGACATCCTCAACCTCGATGAAGTCGTGGTAACAGGTAGTTCGCCAACCTCGACGCGCCGGCAGTTGGGCAACTCCATCGGGGTGGTCGACGGCCGAAGTTTAGAAAAAAGTGGCAGTGTGAACCCGCTCGGAGCACTTTCCGGAAAGGTAGCCGGGGCGCAAATCAGCCAGAACTCGGGCGACCCTTCCGGCGGGTTTTCCATCCGTTTGCGCGGCGCCAGTTCTATCAAAGGTTCCTCCGACCCGCTTTACATTGTAGACGGGGTCATTGTCGACAACTCCTCGCAGAACGTTATCAACCGCAGCGCTGATGCCATGACAACCAGTTTTGCAGCGGGCCAGAACCGTTTGGTCGACATCAACCCGAACGACATCGAGCGTATCGAGGTGCTCAACGGCGCTTCTGCCGCTGCTTTATACGGCTCCCGGGCCTCCAATGGCGTCGTGCAGATTTTTACCAAAAGGGGGCGCAGCGGCAAGCCGAGTATCGAATTCAGCACCAGCGCCAGCGTGAGCCAGTTGCGCCAGAAAGTATTTATGACGGATTATGGCAAACGGTTTGGCGTAAAAGGCAATGATCGCCTGGAAACTACCCAGGATCGCCTTACTATTCTTCTGAACCTGGGCCTGACCGAAGCGCAACTCACGGCGATGGGCAAAAACTTCGTGAAAGTCGGCCCCGTCAACCGCCTGCTTGTTACAGATCAATATGACGTACAACGGTATGATTATCAGGACAATATCTTTCAAACGGCATTTGGCACCGACAATTACCTTTCTGTAAAAGGTGGAACGGACAAAAGCAATTACTACGCCTCGTTCGGTTATGCCAACAATGATGGTATTGTTCTGAATACAAATTTTAAAAAGTACACGGGCCGTCTGCGGCTCAATCAGACGCTCAGCAGTTGGGCCACCTTGTCGGCCGGCCTTGGATACACCCTGAGCAAGAGCCAGGATATGCCCAACGGAAACAACTTTTTCAGCCCCGTCAGCACGATGTTCATCATCGACAATGTGTGGAATATAGATGAGCGCAGCGCCGACGGAACCCTGAAACCGGTGGAACTGGTGCGTATGAATCCGCTTACCGTGCTGGAAACGTTTGACATCACGCAGCGAACCAATCGCACGATCGGCGATATCAGCCTGAAATTGTTTCCATTCAAAGGTTTCCGGGTCGATTACACGCTTGGCGCAGACAACTACTCCTTACAGGGCAACGAACTGCATCCGCGTGTGCCATATACGGGCGTGTCGGCAGATTTTTTCCCGGACGGCTATGTAGGTGTTGCCGTCAGCAATGTGAGCCAGATCAACAGCGACCTGTTGCTGACGTATGAGACTGCACTCGGCAAACATATCACTTCCACCACAACCGGCGGATACCAGTACCAGTATGCGCAAACTGATTTTGCATCGGTAGAAGGACGCGACCTGGCGCCGCTGATTCGCAATATTTCGGCGGCATCCAACCTGTTCAAACTCCCGGCGCAAGCCATCTCCCAGTTTTCACTGAACGGTTATTTTCTGCAGGAAACATTTGGATTTAAAGACCAATTATTTGTGACCCTGGCCGGGCGTATAGACGGCGCCTCCGCTTTTTCAAAGGAAAACCAGAATAACTTTTACCCCAAAGCGAGTATGAGCTGGGTGGCATCCGAGTTGTTCAAAAGCAGCAGCCTCAAGAAAAACCTGAGTACGTTGAAACTCCGCGCTTCTTACGGGCAGGCAGGTAACCTGACCGGTATCGGCGCGTATGACCGTTTCAACAATTTCCCGGGCAGTAACCTGGCTGGATTGCCCGCAGTACTGCCTCCCGCAGCGTTGAACAATCCCGACGTAGCGCCGGAACGTATGACGGAAACAGAAGCCGGCGTCGACCTTGCCCTGCTCCGCAACCGAATCGGCCTCAGCCTGACTGTGTACAACCAGGATATTGACAATCTGGCTTTTAACCGCCCGCTTCCTCCTTCCATCGGTGGTACCAGCATTGTCACGAACGTGGGTACCATGAACAACAAGGGTATCGAACTGCTACTTACCGCACAACCTGTGCGCAGTGCCAGTTTCCAGTGGAACCTGGGCCTTAACTTTTCTGCCAACCGAAATGAAGTGTCCGGTATCGACGGCGTGCTTTCGCTTCGCGGCTCCGACGGCGCCCAGTCGGCTTTGAATGGCGAATCTTTCGGCGTTTTCTTTGGCCGGTATTATGCGCGCAATGCCGATGGTTCGCTGTTGCTGACTTCTCAGGGATTGGCCCAACCGGAACGCGGCCTGGTGATTGTGGAATCTGCCTACAATGAAGCCAGCCTGCCCGACGGTGCGCAAAGAGATCGTATTTACCGCTACGGCGGAAGCGTGTATGTGCCTGTGCTCGACGCCAATGGCCAGCCCCTGACCGTGGGCACGCAGGAACTTCGCAAGGTCATCGGCGACCCGACTCCGGACTGGATCGGATCCTTCAACTCCTCCCTGTCGTATAAAAAACTGACGTTCAATTTCCAGTTTGACGCCATTATGGGCGGTGAAATTTACAACTGGAACCGGATCACCAGTAATAATGTCGGTTTTGGTGAAATTGCAGAAAAAGAGCTCAAAGGCGAATTACCCCGCGGTTATGTGGCTTCTATTGCAGGTGGCGTAACAGGGCAGCGCATCCAGGAAGAGCATATTGAAGATGCTTCTTTTATCAAATTGCGCGAACTTGGCCTCACATACAGTTTCGGTCGCATCGGGAAAAGCTTTGAAGATTTGACGGTAAGCCTCTTGGGCCGCAACCTGATTTCTTTTGATGACTACCAGGGCTTTGACCCGGAAACAAATTCCGCAGGCCAGAATGACCGCGTACGCGGCGACGATTTCGGCAGCGTTCCCATTCCGCGTAGTTTCTCCGTTCGGGTAGCAGGTCGTTTTTAAAACCGCCCTGAACAACATGTCTGAATGGAACCAGTTATTCACAACAAAAATCATTTTACAATGAAAAAAATACTCTTCACACTCCTCACTCCGATGCTGTTGCTGTTAGCCGGTTGTGAAAAGGAGTTTTTTAACCCGAATGCCGCCGATGGCGGGCAGGTTGTGCAAACAGCCGAAGGTCTTACTGCCCTGATTGTCGGGATCAAAAAAGAATTTTCGGTCGGCGCCACCAGTGTATTGTACAACGCCATTTCATCCAATGGACTCACAACCAAGGAGTTGTACGTTATCAATACAGGTAACGGCGAATTGGCGGCGCTGGAAGCAGGCAAAGGCAACGTAGGTGGCAGTAATGCTTTCCTGCGCAATGTCTGGACCAGTTGCAACATTACGAAAGCCAATGCGCAACTGCTGATCGACAATTACGAGAATGTGCGCGAACCGGGTACTACAGAAATGATCCGGGTGTACGGGCATTTTTTCAAGGCACTGTCTATTGGTACGATGGCGAATTTTTGGGAACAAATCCCAACGGAAGTGGTGAGCGCCGACGCTTTTTTATCCGGCAAACGCCCTGCTTTTAAAACCCGCCAGGCTGCTTTGGAAGAGGCTGTTGAATTGCTGAATGGCGCCGCTACGATTATGCAGACCGTGACGCCTTCCGCTTTTTTTAATATTAAAGTGGGGACGGACATCGATATGAAAAGCGCGGTAAATGCGCTGCTGGCCCGTTACAACCTGATGCTGGGCAAATACGCCGAGGCGCTCGCTGCTGCGAATAATGTCGATCTGACAAAAAAATCGTTCTTCAAGTACGATGCGGTAAGCCAGAATCCGGTGTTCCGCATATCTTTAGTGAACAACAACACCTATAACGGTTTGCCCAATTTCGGCTTACCCGATACATTGAAACCGAATGTGCTGGATGCCCGGATCGCTTTTTATTTAGGCAATAATACAGTGCCTGTAAAAGTGCAGGGCTTTTTCAAAAGCGATGTCGACCAGATTCCAATTTACCTGCCCGGCGAAATCACGCTCATCAAAGCAGAATGCCTGGCACGTCAGAATCAGCTGCCGGATGCCGTGACCGAATTGGATAAAATACTCACTAAAACAACAGATGCATTCGGAGTAACGGCCAAACTGACCGCTTATGCAGGCCCTGTGACTTCAGAAGCCGTGTTGTTCGAGATTTACCGGCAACGTTGTATTGAATTGTATATGTCCGGTATGAAACTGGAGGATAGCCGCCGCTTCAACCGCCCCGGTCCGAATGACGCAGGGTCGGAACGCAGCCGTAATTTTTATCCTTATCCAACTGTGGAGCGCGATAACAACGCAAATACTCCGGCGGATCCGGCAATTTAGGTGTGAGTAGTGAATAGTGAGTTGTGAATAGTGAATAGTGAATAGTGAGTGGCATTTGTTTAGAGGTACGAACTCATCCTTCCTCTAAACAAATGCCACTCACTATTCACTACTCACTACTCACTACTCACTACTTACGCTCCCATTATTTTTTTAACAATATATACACTAAAAAATACAAAATATTTTAAAAAAAAGTGAAAGTGCCCGCGACCTCTTGCGCCGGCAAAAACAGGCTATACTTTTGTGCCAACATTTATCACTAAAAAGTTAGCTATATGAAACAATCAGCATTAATTCCGCTTGCCCTTTTTTGTTTTTTCTGCATCCAGTCCGTCCAGGCACAAGTCGATGTCAAAATCAATCCAGTGGGTATTTTATTCAATAACCTGAATGCCGCCGTTGAATTTGGCGTAAAAGACAATTTCGGCATCGAAGTGACGCCCGGCTTTGGCTGGAACAAACTCAACCTGGAAAACGACAATGACTACAATGGAAATGTATTTCGCCTGGGAGTAAATGGTCGTTACTACCTCAATCCCACTGACAAAGGTTTGAACGGATTTTACATTGGCGCTTATACCCGTTACGCCGGAGGTACTTATAAATTTGAGTCGAATAGCGAAACCGAGAAGTTCAATTCCACGCGTTTTTCTCTTGGCTTCCTGTTGGGTGGCAAGATAGTAGCCAAGAATGAAAAACTTATTTTTGACTTTGGAACGGGATTCGGTCGCGCATTGATCTATAAATTCACCGACCCGAACGGGCAGGACGAAGCAGATTTGTCCGATATTCCATTCCTGAACTGGGATATTCCGTTTTATATCACAGTCGGCTATCGTTTCGCGGATACGGGCAAGAAATAAGTGAGTAGTGAGTAGTGAGTAGTGAGTGGTGAGTGGTGAATGGCATTTGTTTAGAGGAACGAACTCATTGTTATTCTAAACAAATGCCATTCACCACTCACCACTCACTACTCACCACTCACTTATTCAGGTCGCTCAACTTCACCATATATGGTTTGTTCATATACGTAGAAGGCACAAAGGCGACCGTTCCGGCATTTTCAGCAACAATATAGTAGTCCAGTACAGCCTCCATTGATTTTGCTTCAATGATAACAGAGAAGGCTTTCATTCCGGAAGGTTCATTGGAAACATCCTCATTCATCGGAACTACCGTGTAAGGTTCCGTATTGGCAAACCGGTAATAAACCAGCAGGCGTTTCGGAAAGCGGTCTGCCTTGGCGACAATGCGGAAAGCATTGAGTTTCTGGTTTTCAAACTTTCCCCTTCCCTGTACTTCCACATTCGTCACAGAAGAAGGCAGGGCGGTCAATTCAGGATGAGATTTCAGGAAACGGGTGCGTCTCGACATCAATTCGACGATGCCGGGAATTTTACTTTTTCTGCCGACCGTCTCGCGCAGGCTGCGCTGGAAATCATCGAGCGGATAGGCTTTATTCGGGTCGTCGTTGTAGGGCACAACAATCATACCCTGCAATTCCTGGGCGCGTTTCTCATAACTGCCGTTGAGGAAGTTTTCTTCCACGATCTGGCGAATGTGCGCGAGGTACATTTTTTTGTAAAAACCGTCCTTCAGCAGTTGACTGATCAGTGGTTTGTACAGGTTATCAGCGTGTAACAGGGGGTCAAGCGTCTGCAAGTCCTTGATTTCGAGGTCGCTGCCTTTTCCGGTGTTTTTAAAACTGCCGAAAGCCAGGTTCAGGTCCCAGTGTATGGGTTGAAAACGTCCGAAATTATCCTTGTAGAGGTAATAATTCTGGCTGTAATTACCTGTATAGCTGCTCAGATTGACCATTACATTGTTCAAGGCGAGCATCCATAAAGTGCGATCTACATCCAGCACCCGTTCAATTTTATCAGGCTCATTGTTCAGGATGCGGGTAAGTTCCTGCAGATCATTCCAACCGGCGGCTGAAATCATTTCAAAATTGCCTTTATAACAATCTACATTGTCTTCGAACTCCAGCGAACCAAAAATATTTTGTTTGCAGCCGGCTGGAACTTCCGGTTTGTAGTCGACGCCGGCTTTAAAAAAAGTATTGGCATCGGAGCCGAAATGCTCCTTCAGGAATTGTTTGTCGATACTTTCCAGATTTACAAACACCCCGATATATTCTTCATTGACAAACAGCTTCGTGTAGGATGCCTTGGAAGAAGGGATATATTTGCCTGCTATTTCATGGAACAGCACTTCCCGCACCATACTGGGGTCACGAAGCGCAGAAGACAGTTTCAGCGACATATAACCCTGGTGGTTTTGTTCCTGGCTGGTGAAGTTCAGTTTGATGGTGAACGGATTTCGTTTCAGTCCGGTCTGGTAGGACTTGTCGCCACGAAAGCGGACCCCAACGCCTTCGTATTTGGCGCCATCCACCACAATACTGCCTGCCATCTGGCCCATGCCATAAATACGCATGGAGTCGAGGGCATTCACCCAGTTTTTAGCGGGAAGCGTCAGGCGTATTTCACCAATTGATTTTTTATCGTAAAGCGGGCGCCCCGTTTTCCCGGTCTGGGAAAAAAGCAGTGCAGGAATAATGGCTATCAGCGCGATCAACAATCGTTTCATGTTGTGTGTATACATCGGATTTTGAAAAAATGTAGTTGTAAAACGGCGCAATGATACGAAAAGGACACTTGTGGTCTTGTGTTAATATCATTGATCTGCTGTTTTCATATTATTTCCTCGAATATATTTTCTGATTCTGACTTAAAAAGGCGGCTTATAGCGCCCATTTGCGCCTGGTGCATCTGCTGAAAAGTTTGCAGCACTTTCTCCAGAAAGTCAGCATCCACCCATTGCCGGATGGTTTCCAGCCCCGCCCATCTTTCATCCGTCCCCAACTTGTACGTCTGTTCGTAGCGTTCATTTTCGAATTTGACGCTGGTGCGCTCACCCATTTTGAAAATGGTGATTTTTAAAGTGGGGTGTTGGATTTCGCCGATGATTCGCATATATAGTGAGGTTTGAAGCCGTATTTCATTTTGTCGTTGCAAAAATGCGAAAGTCTCCTGAATGCGCCTACCCAAATGAAAAATCCGTCGCAACTTTTGAATTTTTCTAAAAACTCTCCACAGTTCATACGACCTTTGCGCCCGATTTTCTAGAGGTGAGAGGGTGAGAGAGTGAGAGAAGTTAGAGGGTGAGAGAAGTGAGAAGTGAGAGGCTTCCCGCTTGGCTGGGCTGATGGTTTTTGGCTTGGGTTTTTCAGGCCGGTTATCGTGAGTAGTGAGAGGCATTTCGTTGGAAGAAAGTACTTAACATTATTCTAACGAAATGCCTCTCACTACTCACGATAACCGGCCTGAAAAACCCAAGCCAAAAACCATCAGCCCACCCAAGCGGGAAGTCTCTCACCCTCTCACTTCTCTCACTTCTCTCACTTCTCTCACCCTCTCACCCTCTCACCCTCTCACTTCTCTCACCCTCTCACTTCTAAATAAATGTCCGAAAAAATAATCTTCTCCATGTCCGGCGTGAACAAAACCTTCCCGCCGCAAAAACAAGTGCTGAAAAACATCTGGTTGTCGTTTTACTACGGCGCCAAAATTGGCGTGCTCGGTCTGAACGGTTCGGGTAAATCTACCCTGTTGAAAATCATTGCCGGCATAGACCAGAATTACGAAGGCAAAATTGAATTTGAAAAGCAGTTCAAAATCGGCTACCTCGCCCAGGAACCCGAACTCGACGACACCAAAACGGTGCGCCAGATCGTGGAAGAAGCCGTGCAGCATATTGTGGATTTGCTACAGGAAAATGAAGACATCGGTACCAAACTCGGCGAAGTAACCGACGACGACGAGATGATGAAACTCATTGAACGCCAGGGCGAAGTGCTCGAACAGATCGAACACAATAACGGCTGGGAACTGGATTATCGCCTCGGCGTATTTATGGACGCCCTGCGCTGCCCGGAAGACAGCCGCCCGATCAAAATATGCTCCGGTGGTGAACGCCGCCGGGTCGCACTCGCGCGCCTGCTGCTCAGTCAGCCCGATATTCTGCTGCTCGACGAGCCGACCAACCACCTGGATGCTGAATCGGTGGCCTGGCTGGAACAATACCTGCAAAGTTTTCCGGGCACGGTCATCGCCGTTACGCACGACCGTTACTTCCTGGACAATGTGGCGGGCTGGATTCTTGAACTCGACCGCGGCGAAGGCATCCCCTGGCAGGGCAACTACTCCAGCTGGCTGGAGCAGAAAACCAAACGCCTGGCGCAGGAGGAAAAACAGGAAGACAAGCGCCGCAAACAACTCGAACACGAACTCGAATGGGTGCGTATGGGCGCCAAAGGGCGACAGGCCAAAGGCAAGGCCCGTTTGAGCGCCTATGAAAAAATGGCCGGCGAAGAGTCGCGTGAAAAAGAAAACAAACTCGAATTGTTTATCCCAACCGGTCAACGCCTGGGCGATAAAGTCATCGAGTTGAAAAACATCAGCAAAGCCTTCGGCGACCGGATTTTATTTGAAAATGTTTCGCTGGATATTCCCAAAAACGCCATCGTCGGCATCATCGGGCCGAACGGCGTGGGCAAATCCACCCTGTTCAAAATCATCACCGGTCGCGAAAAACCGGATACGGGCGAAGTCATTGTCGGTGATTCGGTGCAAATGAGTTACGTCGACCAAAGCCATGAAGCCTTGTTGCCGAATAAAACGATTTACGAAATCGTGAGCGAAGGCAATGACATTATCCAGGTGGGCAACACCAGTGTAAATGCCCGCGCTTACCTGTCGCGATTCAATTTCGCCGGCGCCGATCAGCAGAAAAAACTCGGCGTGTGCTCCGGTGGCGAACGCAACCGCGTACACCTGGCCATGACGCTCAAAGACGGCGGCAATGTGCTGCTGCTCGACGAGCCGACAAACGATATTGATGTAAACACCCTGCGCGCCCTGGAAGAAGCGCTCGAAAACTTTGCCGGTTGCGCCCTGATTATCAGCCACGACCGCTGGTTCCTCGACCGCCTTGCAACGCATATCCTTTCTTTTGAAGACGATGCCGAAGTGGTGTTCTTCGAGGGCGGATTTACGGATTTTGAAGACGCCAAGAAGGCGAGACTGGGAGATATTACGCCGCACCGGCCGAGGGTGAAACATATATTGAAGTGAGAGGGTGAGAGACTTCCCGCTTGGCCGCTCTTTTGGTTTTGGGGTATCGCTTTTCAGGCCTGTAATCGTGAGTGGTGCGTGGTGAGTAGTGAGTGGCATTCCGTTAGGAGAATATTGAGTTCTTTCTCCTAACGGAATGCCACTCACTACTCACGACTCACGTTTCACCACGCTGCTCTGGCCGTCGTTGTGCGTCCTCGCCAACGACATTGTACCACTAATACTAAGCGATTTGATCCGTTTAAGGCACTGAAACCAAAGTATTCATTGTCCAAAAAGAATGATTTTGAAACACCTGAAGCAGTTTTGTACATTTCTATTTTGCCATAGTTTACTTGTATTATCAGCGCAAAATCCCTATCAAACAAGCTGGAAGCAGGAGGCCGCGTGGATCGGTGGCAGCGGCGCAGGCATTGGCGTTTCTTCCTGGCTACACACACACAACCAACCCTTTACAAGCGCTCAGGTGGAAGCGCTGCAATTGAGCCGGGTGCCGAAATTTGAACGTTTCGCCACCCGGCAGTTTTCCCTCCCGGCGCGCAAAGCCAGCGATGTTCTGCTGCTTTCCGCTATCGCTTCACCGGTTTTACTGCTGCTCGACAGGGATATTCGCCGCGATGCGCCAACGGCGGTTTTGCTGGTGGGCGAAACGCTGATGCTCAATTTTGCACTCACTAATCTTTGTAAGGAAATTGCCCGGCGGCCCCGGCCTTACAATTACAACCCGGAGGTACCCCTGTCAGACAAGTTGAGACGCGATGCCCGGGCTTCTTTTTTTTCGGGACATACTTCCATGAGTGCGGCGGCTACATTTTCCGCTGCGCAGATCTGGTCGGACTACCATCCCGACTCCTCGTGGAAGCCGGTCGTATGGGCCACTGCGGCAGCCATTCCGGTTACCGTTGGTTTTTTCAGGGTAAAAGCCGGCAAACATTACCTGACGGATGTGCTCACCGGATTGGCGGTTGGGGGCGCCTGCGGTTTACTGGTACCCCGGTTTCATAGAATCAAAAAATAGTTTAACGAAATCAAAATAGCGCCCCTTAAAACCGTCAGCCATGCGGGAGCATGTATATTTGCCCGCCTTTATGAAAAACACATTAGAACAGTTTCGCGAGGTGACGGATAAATGCCGCGACCTCTTTCTCAAAAAAACAGCCGATTACGGAACGGCCTGGCGCATTTTGCGCCCTTCCAGCATCACGGATCAACTGTATATCAAAGCCTTGCGCATCCGCAGTATTGAAGAAAAAGGCAAACAGGAAGTGGCCGATTCCATCGATTCGGAGTTTGTCGGATTGATCAATTACTGTGTGCTGGCAATGATCCAGATGTCGTTGCCCGCCGATACCCCACTGGAATTGGAAGCATCTGAAGTGGCTGCGCTGTACGACCAGCAGATTGCAGAAAACATTCGCCTGCTGCAAGCCAAAAACCACGACTACGACGAGGCCTGGCGTCTGATGCGGATCAGCAGCATGACCGATCTTATTTTGCAAAAACTATTGAGAATCAAACAAATAGAAGACAATGCGGGACAAACTATCGTCTCGGAAGGTTTAGAGGCCAATTACCGCGATATCATCAACTACGCGGCGTTTGCCCTGATCCGATTGTCTGAATAACATCCATTCATCAACGAATTTATATGAATTCTTTACCAACTCTATTGATTTCATTTGCCATCCTGGGCGCTGCATTTACCTATTTCACTGTGCGCGCTAAAAAGACAAACAACACCTTCTGGAGTTTTCTCCAGCACTTTTGCGGGGTGTGGTTTGTTTTTTCCGGTCTGGTAAAAGCCGTAGACCCCATCGGCACCGCCTATAAAATGGTGGATTATTTCGGCGCTTTTGAACAAACCTTTGCCGGGCTGAACAATATGTTTGCTGGGCTGGCGCCCTTGTTTCCCTGGCTGCTGAAATACGTCAACGGTTTCTCTATTGTCATGATCGTGCTTGAAATCGTGCTCGGCGTGATGCTGATTGTCGGTTACAGCCGCAAATGGACGGCCTGGCTGTTTTTCGGGATCGTATTTTTCTTTACTGTCCTTACAGGCTTTACTTACCTCACCGGTTTTGTGCCTGTGGAAGATAATTTCTTTGATTTTGCCAAATGGGGCCCGTACATCAAAACCCAGATGCGCGTGACCGACTGCGGTTGTTTTGGCGATTTTATCAAACTCGATCCTAAAATCTCCTTTTTCAAAGATATTGGTTTGATGGTGCCTGCTTTGCTGTTTTTGCTGCGCACCAAAAATATGCACCAGTTGTGGACGGCTCAAAAACGCAACCTGATTACCGGTACGACTGCAGTGGTATCCTTGTTCCTTTGCCTGTACAGCACGTACTGGAACCTGCCGCCGGTCGATTTCCGTCCGTTTGCCATCGGCTCACAAGTGCGCGAACGCAAAGCCCTGGAAGGAGAAGCCAAAATTGACGTACTCGGATGGGTACTCGAAAATACCAATACCGGCGAAGTGGTGAAATTTATGGAGCCGGAGCCGGGCAAAATCACTTACTACAAAGAATACCCCAAAGACAAGGGCTGGAAGGTGAAAGACCAGATCCAGACAGACTGGTATGTGGAGAAAGACGGCCAAAAAATGCCGATTACCAAAACGAAAGTCAGCGAATTTGCCGTGGAAGACGGTGAAAACGGCGAGGTAACGGATCAACTACTGGAAGAAAAAGGATACAGCCTGATGATCGTGGCTTACCACCTCGACGGCGCGAAACAAACGGAAACTATTGTCGTTCAGGATACGACCTGGGCCATGGACACCCTTCGCATCAACAAGGACTCCATTCAGTTGCAACGCCGCGTTGGTTCGGTATCACAACAAAAAGTGGAAAAGGAAGTGTTTATTCCGACAGCCGCTTATGGCGATCGTTTTAAAAATGAAGTGAATCCGCTGGCGGAGGCCGCCCAAAAAGCAGGCTGGAAAGTGTACGCCATCACCACCATCGGCGACGCGGAAGTTGCGGCTGACTTTGCGAAAAAAACAGGCGCTACCTACCCTTTTTATAAAGCCGACGACAAATTGCTGAAAACGATTATCCGCGGCAATCCGGGCCTGGTCGTCTGGAAAGACGGACAGGTGCTGGATATGTACCACCACAAGCATATCCCGGGGTTTGAGCAGCTGAGCAACAGGTGGAAATGAACAAGATAATGAGTATTTGAAGATTTGAGTATTCGATTATAGACATTGGTTATCAGTCATATACTCGAATACTCAAATCTTCAAATACTCATATTACTTACATCACCCGCGTCCCTTCCGGTATCACCGCACCCTTGCGCACCACCACTACCCCATCGCGGATACAAAATTCCGGCGTATCCATATCAGGCAGGTGGTCGCCGCCTTTGATGACCACATTGTTGCCGATCCGGCAGTCTTTATCCAGGATGGCGTGTTCGATGTGGCAATAGTGGCCGACACCCAGCGGAATATCGTCCTGATGGAGCGCAATTTCTTCCAGGGTCTGGTAAGAATCATTACCCATGACGATAGAATCCTTGATAACGGTATTCTCCCCGATGCGGGATCGAAGCCCGATGACCGAACCTTCGATGAGACGGGCGTGCAAAATAGAACCCTCTGCTATCAAGGCCCTGTTGAGTTGGGTGCCGCCGTAAAATTTAGCCGGGGGCAACATACGACCGCGGGTATAAATCTGACGTTGGCTGAAGAGATTGAAGGATGGAATATGATCCGTCAGTTCGATATTAGCCTCGAAGAATGACCGGATGGTACCGATATCGGTCCAGTATCCTTCGTAATGGTAGGCAGACACTGTGCGGCCTTCGTTGATGGCCTCGGGAATGATTTCTTTTCCGAAATCCGTCGCATCGGCATATTTATCAAATAAATCATTGAGCGCCTTGCGGTTGAAGATGTAAATGCCCATAGAAGCCATATAGTGCCGGCCCAGTTTTTTATTTGCCGGACTGACCTCACTGACCCAGTGGGGCAATTCCTCTTCATTCGGTTTTTCTATAAACCGGGGAATATTGCCGTGTTCGTCCACTTTCATAATGCCAAATCCAGATGCGTCGCGGGCGTCTACCGGCAGGCAGGCTATGGTGATATCTGCTTTCTGTGCAATGTGGTATTGTACCATGGCTTCAAAGTCCATCTGGTACAACTGGTCACCGGAAAGCAGGAGGACATAATCAAAGTCCTGACGCTCATAGTGTTGACGGCTTTGTCTGACTGCATCAGCCGTTCCCTGGTACCATTCTTTATTTCCGGGGGTTTGTTCGGCAGCAAGAATATCTACAAAACCTTTTGTAAAGATGTCGAAGTTGTAAGAGTTCTTGATGTGCGCATTGAGAGAGGCGGAGTTGTATTGTGTCAGTACATACATGCGCTTCACTCCGGAATGAATGCAGTTAGAAATGGGAATGTCAATCAGGCGGTATTTACCACCAATGGGTACGGCTGGTTTGGAACGCTGTTCTGTAAGCGGGAAAAGACGGCTTCCGGCGCCGCCGCCGAGGATAAGGCAAATCATTTTTATCATGGCTATTTTGTTGACAATGGATATTTTATTTTTTCTTGACCGGTTTCGCAGTTGTTTTTTTTACGGTAACATCTGATTTCGCACGTTTAGTAGCAGATTTTTTGACTGCTGTTTCCGGTTTTGCACTTTTTGTAGCAGGGGTTTTAACCGTTACTTCTGGTTTAGTGCTCTTTGTAACAGGTTTTTTGACTGCTGTTTCCGGTTTTGCACTTTTGGGAGCAGGCGTTTTAACCGTTACTTCTGGTTTAGTGCTCTTTGTAACAGGTTTTTTGACTGCTGTTTCCAGTTTTGCACTTTTGGGAGCAGGCGTTTTGACTGCTTCGTCCGTTTTGGCGCTTTTGGGTACGGGCGCCGGTTCTTTCTCTTTTGCAGGCACGTCTAACACTTCAGGCGGTCGCCGCACCGATCTGATGGCTGCTCCGGCATTGCGATATACCGTGAAATACTGTTCGATAGTGCGTTCCCACGAAAAATCGAGCGCCATAATACGTTCCCGAATAGCAGCCACTGTGGAAGGGTCGTGGTGCCACATGGAAGCCCCCCGGTGTATAGCCCAGCCGATGTCGCCGAGATTCAACTGGTCGAAACGAATCCCGCGTCCGGTTCCGCCCGGTTCCGCAATATCGGGTACGGTATCTTTCAATCCGCCCACAGAATGCACAATGGGGACGGTGCCATACCGCATGGCATACATCTGGTTGAGTCCGCAAGGTTCGACCCTGGAAGGCATGATGAGGTAATCGGCGCCTGCGTATATCTGGTGCGCGAGCCCTTCATTGTAATCGATAATCGCATTAAAACGGCCCGGATACTGGTAAGCCATGCTTCGAAACTGGTTCTGCGTCCAGGGTTCGCCTGTGCCGAGTACCAGGAAAGAAGCCTTCCCACCTGCATGAATATAATTTCGGAAAGCGTCGGGCAACATATCGCTACCCTTTTCACCCACCAAACGGCCGATAAAACTAATAATCGGCTGATCTTCGGGCAAAGCGAACCATTCGCACAGCGCTTTTTTGTTTTTTATTTTAAACGACTCGATATCATTATTTTCCAGCCTGTGCTGTATCAAAGGGTCGGTGGCAGGATCCCAAACGCGGGCATCGATGCCATTGATAATACCGGACTGCTTGCGCCATTCGTCGCGGAAAAGACCTTCCAGCCCCATGCTGCTCTGATGCAATTCATAAAGATAAGTTTCCGATACGGTGGTGACTGCCCAGGCGCAGCGCAATGCGGAAGCCATAGGATTGATAATACCGTTCCACTCTAACAGACCAAAGGCTGTAGATTCGAAGAATGGCATTAAATGGAGGTTGCTGCGTCCAAACATGCCCTGGTATTGCCCGTTGTGAATGGTAAAAACGGTCGGTATCATCGCCAGGCCATGGTACTGCGGACAATATTTTACCATAAAAGGAATCAATCCGGTATGGTGGTCGTGGCAGTGCAGCACCCGCGGGCGCTCATGATCGGGGAAAGACAGCACCCATTGCAGTACTGCCTGCTGAAAAACGATATAACGTTCCACTTCATCGCCATAAGGATGCCCGGAAGGGTCGTTGTAAATACCCGGCCGATCAAACAGGCCCGGAATATCAACCACGAATAAAGGGAAGCCGAGCGTATTGTTTTTTTCCTGCTGGATAGAAAAACCAACAGTGCGCCAGTCGACCCTGATTGCACCGCCATACACAGTAACCCACTCATGCTGGTGCATCCATTTCAGGGCGTATTTGGGGATGACAGCTGCGGATAGCACACCTGCTTCTGTCTGGTACTTTGGAAGGGAACCGACAACGTCGGCCAAACCGCCGGTTTTAGCGGCAGGATAACATTCAGCAGAAATGTGAAGGACTTGAATCATATTTACCTGGATTAGAAATGTGAAAATCTCGATGATTTTACGGCTTGTCTCAAAACTGCGGGTAAGTTCTAATAATGACACCGTGCTTTCCAAATACAAACGACGGAAAATTTTTGAATTTGTGCAGAAAAAAGAATGTTTGCCTGATATTTCATCCTTTGACCAATATTTTTTCTAAAATTGATAATTTTACAACTGGAATTTCATCTTAAATTAAGAGTTTTGGCCCGCTCAATTTTATAACTTTTCACTTCACCCTGTTTTGAATAATATGACAAATTCTTTTTCGCGTCGAGATTTTCTGAAAACTACAACGATGGCCGCTGCAGGCGCCGCTTTTGTTCCCCGTATTCCATTCGCCATTCCCACCGTACAACACCTCGGCATCCAACTCTGGAGTGTCCGGGAAGATATGAAAAAAGATACCGCCGGCACCGTAAAGGCGCTGGCCAAAATGGGCTACAAGGAAGTAGAAGGCTTTGGCTATTCGGATGGTAAAATGTTCGGCCTTCCTTTCAAAGAGTTCGTCAAATTGCTGAAAGACAATGGCATTACCATGCCTTCCAGCCACGTCATGTTTGATTCAAAAGCCTACGACGCGGGCACAAAATCGCTGACAGATGCTGCAAAAAAATCCATCGATGACGCCGCATCGGCCGGGCAGCAGTATATCGTTTGCCCCTATATGGCTGATCCTGACCGCCTGATCATCGATAAAATGGTGCCCGTATACCAGGCTGCTGCCGAATACGCCCAGAAAGCGGGCGTCCGCTTCGGATACCACAACCACGATTTTGAATTTGATAAAAAAGGCCCGGACGGCCGCCTGATTATCGAGTGGCTGCTCCACGAAATTGATCCGAAGTTGATGACCTTTGAAATGGATATCTACTGGGTGAAATTTGCCAAATACAATCCTTTGGACTGGTTCAAGATTTACCCGGGCCGCTGGGAGCTGTGCCATGCCAAGGATATGGCCGCAACGGATAAACGCGAAAGTATCGAAGTGGGCGACGGTGTGATCGATTTTAATGAAATTTTCCGCCAGAGCAAAACAGCCGGCTTGAAATATTACATCATCGAACTGGAAAACTATGTCACCACACCGATTCAGGGCGCAGAACGCTCTATTCAGGGCTTTAACAAATTGAAATTCTGATTAGAGTCAAGTTTGAGTGGTTTGAAAGGGTTTGATGGTTTGAAGTCTTCGCTTTCAGGCACTTGCATTGGTCTTTCGTTCAAAACCACTTTGTGTTGACTAAACCTACAGTTGGAATTTTGTGTACTTCCTGCATCATTTTACCAGTTTAACACTTTTTCCGGTCCCCGCCAAATCAAATTTTATACAAAAGTACCATTGGGCCGGAACACAAAATTATCTTTGCCGCGCCGCAGGACTTAACCTTCCTGCGGCGCATTTGTTTTAGCCGAATTATGACCGAACCAACAGTATTAAATACCATTGAAGAAGCCCTTGCCGACATCAAGGCAGGCAAAGTCATCATCGTTGTAGACGACGAAGACCGCGAGAATGAAGGTGATTTCGTTTGCGCTGCCGAAACCGTTACGCCTGAGATTATCAATTTCATGGCGAAGTACGGGCGTGGGCTGATTTGCACGCCGCTGGAAGAAAAAAGAGCCGACGAACTTGAACTCGGCCTCATGGTCAACAGCAATACTGCCCTGCACGAAACGGCATTTACCGTCTCTATCGACTTGATCGGATACGGTTGCAGTACAGGTATCAGCGCTTACGACCGCTCGACGGGCATTAAACACCTGACCAATCCCGCAGCCAGGCCCAGCGATTATGCGCGGCCAGGCCACATTTTCCCGCTTCGGGCCAAAACCGGTGGCGTCCTCCGGCGCATTGGCCATACGGAGGCCACGGTCGATCTGGCCCGAATGGCTGGTTTGTTCCCCGCGGGGGTGCTGGTGGAAATACTGAATGAAGACGGCACGATGGCGCGCCTGCCGCAGTTGCTCGAAGTAGCCCGCGAACACGGGTTGAAAATTATTTCTATCGATGACCTGGTAGCCTACCGGATGCGCACCGAACGTTTGGTACGCCGTGAAATGGAAACCCGGATGCAAACGATCTACGGCGAGTTTGAAGCCATCGTATTCACCGATATTGCCAATGGCGACACCCACCTGGTACTCAAAAAAGGCGATTGGGAGCCAGATGAACCGGTGATGGTGCGCGTACACTCGTGGTCGGAGACGGGAGGAATCCTGGGTACCCTGCTGTCTGATTATGGCAGCCAGGTGGCCAATTCGCTGAAAAGTATATCCGATGCCGGCAAGGGCGCTTTCGTCTATCTGCGTCAGGGCGACAAAGCCAACTTGCTCGCCAAGTTAAAATCCTACAAGCAATTGATGGACGACGGTGTGTTGGAAAGATTTGAACTGCACACCAACCTGGGTAAAAAGGATTTTGGAGTTGGCGCCCAAATTCTGCGCGAACTGCAGATCAGTAAAATCCGCCTGCTGACCAATAACCCAAAACCACGCACCGGTTTTATCGGTTATGGGTTGGAAATAGTGGAAAACCTCCACATTTGAGGCAACGAAAGCGGCTTGATTCGCATCAACCTTGTCTCAAAACACGAAATGGAATAAGAACATGGATAAGAAAACAGTAGTGACGCCTTACGGCTCCGGCGATTCCAAAAAAATGGAAGTCGAAAAAATGTTCGATAAAATCGCGCCCAAGTACGACCTGCTCAACCGGGTACTGTCGCTTGGTATCGATGTGTCCTGGCGCAAACGCGCCATCAGTTACCTCGAACCTGGCCAACCAAAGGAACTACTCGATGTAGCGACCGGCACTGCCGATGTGGCGCTGATGGCCGCAAAAGTGCTGAAGCCTTCGCGCATCATCGGCATAGATATTGCTAATCAAATGCTCGACATCGGCCGGAAAAAAATTCTGAAAGAGGGATTGGAAGGTGTAATCACACTGGAAACGGGCGACAGCGAAAAACTTCGGTTTTCCGATGCTTCATTCGATGCAGTTACCGTGGCTTTCGGCGTACGCAACTTCGAAAACCTCGAAAAAGGGTTGTCTGAAATGTACCGTGTGCTGCGGCCAGGTGGCCGAATTGTGATCCTGGAATTTTCCCGGCCACAACTTTTTCCATTTAAACAGCTATACAATACCTATTTCAAATACGTTTTACCCCTGATTGGACGTTTAACGAGTCGCGATGTAAGGGCCTACACCTATTTGTTCGAGAGTGTGCAGGCCTTTCCGGAAGGCGACCAATTTTTACAAATTTTATCCCAAACCGGTTTTCAAAACCCTTTATGCGAACGACTAACGCTTGGAATATGCACCATTTACGCTGGAACAAAATAATAACGCCATCCCTTTTGCAGAACGGACTACCGTTTGGGCTGCTGTTGCTGTTTTTTATGACCCTACCTTTTGCAGGTAATGCCCAGTTCAACCAGGGCAGCAATATCAACTACCGTGATTTTCAGCAAAAACCCTATTATTTCGGGATTACGCTGGGTGTCAACCGGAGTGATTTCCGCATTTATCACTCCAAAGACTTCATCCAAAGCGACTCTTTTGCCCGCGCCGAATCGGTAACCGGCCCCGGTATCAACCTCGGTATCGTGTCCAATCTGCGGGTCGGCGAATATTTTGACCTGCGTTTTTTGCCTACACTTTCTTTTATTGAACGGACAATCCGGTATACCCAACCAGGCGAAAACGGCCGGGTACTACAGCGCCCGATCGAATCCGTATTGGTGGAAATGCCCTTCCATGTGCGCTACAAATCGGCGCCATACCATGACTTTCGGTTGTTTATTATTGGCGGCGTCAAATACTCTTTCGACGTAGCCAGCGATTCCCGCACGCGCCAGGCTGCTGGAATTGTCAAAATTGCCCCCACCGACTTTCAGGTGGAATACGGAGCGGGTATCCAGTTTTTCTTCCCCTATTTCATTTTTTCTCCCGAGTTGAAAATATCGCAGGGCATCAATAATGCGCTGATTTTTAACAACCAGCTCCAGCAAAGCAATATCCTGGAAAAAGTAATGAGCAGGACTTTTACGATATCGCTGCACTTTGAGGGATAAGTAAACTGGGCGGGACGACGGCTCTATTATTGACGGGGTGACTTGAAGTCACCCCGTCAATAAGTATCCTTCCCAGGGATCAAACCTGATTTATCGCCAAACATTATTCAAAAAGCTGCCCTATTCGGCGGCCTTTTGTCGTTGTTGGGGTATATCTGATTGCATTTAATAGATTATCTTACAGCACATTGTTTTCGATGCAACGTCTGCTCAAAACCTTAGTCTTTCCACCTGTCCGGGAAGTCGCCGAAAACAGGCGCCCTCCGGTTATGTTTCTTTCTCCTTTCATTCATCACTAAAAGTTTTGCGTATGAAAACTAAATACAGCGCCTTCACCATGCTTTTGCTTTTCTGTTCGACTTTGATGGCACAATCACAAAAACGTATTGCGATTGTTACCCCGTCTGATTCTAAAACCGGCACATCCTTTTTCAAAAATGAGGATTTTACCCTGCTTTCAGGTTCGGACAAGCACCTTTTTATCAACAAGGATCGCAATCCCTGTAAGGTTTTTATCGGCGTAGGCACCATTCGCCATGCTGAATCCGGCGGATTAAAAGTGGACTACACTGTGGACAATACGCCCGCAACTACCTATGGCGTGAAAGCAGGCGACGTGATTCTTTCCCTGGATGGCGTAGCGGTTCACACCCAGTCGGAACTTGAAACGGAAAGAGACAAACACCAGCAGGGCGATGCTTTTTCACTCCGCATCCTGCGGGACGGTCGTGAAATGACCATTGACGCGCGTTTTAAAGAATGCAGCGAAGAAGAGTTGGAACAGACGCTGGAAAATGAACTCAACCGCGAGCAGCGCATGGAAAGACACCGGGATTTTATGCACATGATGCCCCGCCTGGAGGGAATGAGTCAAAAATTTGAGTTCACAGAGCGCCCTATTTTGGGTATTTATAAAGACGAAGAAGCGAAAGGCGCCGCCGGTGTGGTGATAAAGGAGGTAATAAGCGGCAAAGGCGCTGAAGCGGCCGGTCTGCGTGCAGGCGATATCATTACGGTCGTCGACGGCAGATCACTGGCAGAAGGCAGTTTACCTTTAGCGCTGACCGGCCATAAAAAAGGCGATCGGGTAACGGTTGTTTACCTGCGCGACGGACAAACGCTGGAAACGCAGGTGACGCTCAGCACTGATCGCAATGTGATGCACTCTATAACCGAGCGCGACCCTTGTAAAGTATTTATCGGTGTGTATACCTCCGATTTTACATCAGAAGGAAAAGAAGGCGTGCGCGTTTCGGGCGTCATCGACGGGACACCTGCCAAAACAAGTGAAGTGCAGCCCGGCGATGTCATTATCGCTTTGGATGGCCGGCCGGTCAACACCAACGTTGAACTCCGCATCGAGCGCGACAAACACCAGCCCGGCGATCCGTTCCGCCTGACGGTGCTGCGCGACGGCTCGACGGTCGATATTCAGGCTACTTTTAAATCCTGCCCGAAATCAGAAACAACGCTGATTACGGTACCTGAAACAGTGGAACTGACGCCGGATGCCGTTCAGATGAAAACGGAATCAACCCTTCAACTGGAGGTATTGGAAGTATTCCCCAATCCGACGCTCGGCCCTTTGAATATCCGTTTTGAAGCCCAGGCTGTTCCAACCGACGTTCGTATTACGGACGCCGCAGGCAAAACCGTTTACAGCAATGAACTCAGCCAGTTTAACGGGTTCTTCAACGAACAAATTAACCTGGACGGCAAAAGCCCGGGTATTTATACCATTACCATTCAGCAGGATAAAAAGGTATTTTCCAAAAAATTTGTGCTGCTGTCGAGGGTGTGAGTTGTGAGTAGTGAGTAGTGAGTAGTGAGTAGTGAGTAGTGAGTAGTGAGGGGCATTCGCTTAAAGGAACGAGCGAAATGTTCCTCTAAGCGAATGCCCCTCACTACTCACAACTCACAACTCACAACTCACAACTCACTCCTGTTCTTTAAACTCATGTTCCCTTTTGACCAGGAAAAACATAAAAAACATAATCCAGCGGGCAAAAACGTAAGACATCCAGTCGAGAAATTTGTCGACAACGCTTCTTTTGTGGCTGTATGTATCCGTTGTAACAGCAGTTGATTGTGCCAGCAAGTCGGTCAGGATATTTTGTGTATGGGTTGCGAATGTTTCATCCAGCACCTCCATATTCATCTCAATGCTGCTGTACTCGCTCAGATGGTTCAGGTTATACGAACCGATTGTGACCCACTTGTTATCCACAACAGCCAGTTTGCCATGCAGGATACTGTTGTGCCATTCGTAAATAGCAATATTATTTCTCAGCAACCAACGGTACAGGTACGTAGTGGCGCGTTTAGCCATGTATATGTCCGATTTCCCCGGCAACAGCACGCTGACTTGTACGCCGCGTCGGGCTGCATATTTGAGTGCCGTACGAATGCTTCGACTGGGCAAAAAGTATGAGGCTACGATGGTAATCGACTGCTGCGATTTTTGAAAAGCAGCACGATAACCAGCGCGTATCTGATTTTTTTGCCGAAACCAATCGTTTAAAGATGGCCTGCTCCGTGCTGTTCCGGTATGCAGTTTTCGGGTTAACTTCCCCTGATTGTTGATTTTCCCAAAATATTTTTCCCGGTAAATACGCTCACAAATACGCGATATATCTGTGCAAACCGGTCCATTGACGCCAATCGCAAAATCGAGCCAGGGCAACTCCTGCTCGTTGCCACGGTATTTGTCTGCGATATTGATACCGCCTATCAGCGCCTCCGCATGATCGGCCACAATCACTTTGCTGTGCAAACGACGGCCTACACGGAACACATAAAACCGTTTGGGCAGGGGTGAAAAGAATTTAAACTGCACACCGGTTTGCTTCAAATCTGCTATAAAATCCGGCGAAAGCGATTTTGATCCATAAGAATCTACCGTCAGGTAAATTTCAACACCTCTTTGTCGCGCTTTTTTCAGCGCCGCTGCCACTTCTTTTCCGGTTTTGTCTTCATCAAAAATATACACCTGGAAGTGTATTTGTTTTTGGGCGTTGTTGATCAAATCGATCAATCGGGCAAAAAAAGGTTCGCCGCTACCCACGAGGGTCAGTTCATTGCCTGGCAGATACTGTGCTGGAGCAAATATGTCTTTTAACATCAATATGCCTGTTGAGTTTGTGCCTGGCGTTGTGTTCAAAAAAAGTGTGGCACACCTCACATAATTGATTGGTAATCAAGGTTCAGATGAAGGTGTGCCACACATTTCTGAATACTCCCGAAAAAATCTACAATTTTTCTTCAAAAGTACTCTAAATCGCTGACGTGAGTCATATCGCCTGTTGACGATAGTCCTTTTTTTTAAGACAAAGCAATCCCTACATTTATTAACTTTTTCACATTCCAACCTAATCGTATTATGAAAACCGTTTTTCCTTTCTTCTTTTGGATGCTCACTTCCCAGTTCATTTGGGCGCAATCGGGCTTTGCCGAAACCTACAATACAACTGCCGGATTCAGTGGGAAGTTGATTGCGAATACCACGTATGGTTATCAAGTTTTCGCGGATAAAACTTCGCCGGATCCAAATGTATTCACCCGCATGACTTTTGAAGCAGGCCCCGACGGCGCCTTTTGGGGCGTCACGAGTACAATTGATTATCCCCAACCCGCCGGAACCCTGACTGACGTGTCGCCCGGTGGCGATTACGTCACAGCAGAAACCTTTGATGCTGCTGCCGGTAAGTCTTTGCGCATCCGGCGTTATTTTTCGGGCATACCGGGTTACTTCAACAACCTGGCTGAAATCAATTTTCCGGAGGCCGGCAGTTTGAGCCTCGAACGACTCGTTTTCAACGAAAGTTTTCCCGGCGGCGTCTATCTGGCAGGGCATTACCGGACGTCGGCCGAACCGAACATCCCCGTTCCGTTCCTCGTTCTAAGCTCCACTTCCGCCT
>JALHMA010000035.1 GCA_022844265.1 Saprospiraceae bacterium
GTCCAGGATGCCGGGTTTTTCGTTGTCCGCTTCGCCAAATCTGATGAGTTTCATATTTAGTTATTGGTTATCAGTTATTGGTTATTAGTGGTGTTTCAGGCTGGGAATAGCAGTAAAAAAGCAATTCCATTTCCTGTTTGTTATTCGTTATTGGTTATTCGTGCGGTGACCTTTGGCTTATTTAACAACTTTAGCCAAAGGTCACCGCACGAATAACCAATAACGAATAACCAATAACTTAGTGCGAATCCCGTTGAATATCAGCCCCCGAGCACCCTTTTAAAAAGTCAAAATCGGCGCCTTCGTCGGGTTGTAATACGTGTTCGATAAACAGCTTGGTGTAGCCGCGCGTATAGCCCAAATCGATGGGCACAAATGTACTTTTCCGCCGCATCAATTCCTGCTCGTCCACGTGCAAATGCAACAATCGCTGCTTCACGTTCAGGGTAATTAAATCGCCGTTTTGCACAAAAGCCAGGGCGCCGCCCATGGCCGCTTCCGGCGAAATGTGCAGCACAACTGTTCCAAAACCCGTTCCGCTCATACGTCCGTCGGAAATACGCACCATATCCGTAACACCTTTTTCAAGCAACTTGGGCGGAAGCCCCATATTCCCAACTTCGGGCATTCCCGGATATCCTTTTAATCCGACGTTTTTCAACACCAACACGCTGTGTTCGTCTACCTCCAGATCAGGGTCGTCAATGCGCGCTTTGTAGTCGTCAATCGTTTCAAAAACGACGGCTTTTCCGGTGTGTTCCAGCAAGTGCGGGCTGGCGGCGGAAGGTTTGATAACGGCGCCGTTTTCACAAAGATTCCCTTTCAGCACCACCACCCCCGACATGTCATTAAAGGGTTCGTCTATCGCTGAAATGACATCGGGATTATAACATTCGCTCGCGGCATAGTTGTCGTGGACGGTCTTTCCATTCACGGTGATACAATCTCCGTGCAAGCGCGGCAAAAGCGCCCGCATGACGGCAGGCAGTCCTCCGGCATAATATAAATCCTCCATAAAATACTTTCCAGACGGCTGCAAATTGGCAATTAAAGGAATACCCGCCGAAAAGGTGTCCATATCCTGCAGGTTCAATGGAACGCCCACCCTGCCGGCAATTGCCAGCAAATGAATGACAAAATTGGTGGAACCGCCCACGGCGGCATTGACCATGATGGCATTTTCAAAAGCCGCCCTGGTCAGAATATCCGAGGGTTTCCGGTTGGCTTCCACCATGCGTACAATTTCCCGGCCCGTCAGTTGCGCCATCACTTTTCGTGCGGAATCGGGGGCAGGAATCGCGGCATTTCCCGGCAGGGTCAGCCCCAACGATTCCGCCATACAAGCCATCGTCGATGCCGTTCCCATCACGGCGCAGTGGCCGTCGCTGCGGCACATACCCGACTCGGCCAGCATCATTTCGTTGTCCGACATTTTGCCCATTCGGTTGGCTTCGCTGAACCGCCAGATGTCGCTGGTACTGATGCTTGCACCCCTGTGTTTTCCGGTCAGCATCGCGCCGCCCGAGAGTACGATGGTAGGAATGTCGACGCTGCAAGCGCCCATTACCAGGGCGGGTGTCGTTTTGTCGCAACCGCACAGCAACACCACACCATCTAACGGATTGGCCCTGATGGATTCTTCCACATCCATACTTACCTGATTCCGGTACAGCATAGCGGTTGGTTTTATAATGGTTTCACCCAGCGACATCACCGGGAATTCCACTGGAAACCCACCCTGCTCCAGGATGCCGCGTTTGACGAATTCGGCCAGTTCCCTGAAATGTGAATTGCAAGGCGTCAGTTCAGACCAGGTATTGCAGATGCCGATGATTGGTTTTCCCGCGAGTTCATCGTGTGGGATGCCCTGCTTTTTAAACCAGGCACGGTAAATAAAGCCGTCTTTCCCGGTACGGGAAAACCAGCCGGCGCTTCTCAGGGAGGAGGGTTTTTTCATATTGAAAAATAGTTATCCGTTATTAGTTATTGGTTATTAGTGCCTAAATTTACCCAGATTTATCATGTCGGCAATGTTAAAAATACTACTGATTGTTGGAGCGGGGGGCGGGCTGGGGAGCATGGCGCGATTCTATGCGCAGTTTATCGCTTCCAAATACCTCACAGGCGCATTCCCTTACGGCACTTTTTTTGTCAATGTGGTGGGCAGCCTGATCATTGGGGTAGTGTATGGCTTGACAGAACGATCGGGGTGGCTGACTGCGGAATGGCGGTTTTTCCTGGCAACGGGTTTTTGCGGGGGATTCACCACCTTTTCAACATTTTCATACGAAAACCTGATGCTTCTCCGCAACGGGGATTACCTTGTGTTCGCTCTGTACGCCGGATCGAGTTTCATATTCGGTATTGCGGCAATTATATTGGGTATTTTGCTCACAAGATGAGTATTTTTAACAAAATAAAGAAAATATGCAAAACCCCTGGCATGAGGTCTCTATCGGGCCCCAGGTGCCCGAAATAGTGACGGGCATCATTGAAATTCCCAAAGGGAGTCGCGCTAAATATGAACTGGACAAGGAAAGTGGACTGCTTCGGCTGGACCGCGTCCTATTTTCTTCGGTTTATTACCCGGCGAATTATGGATTTATCCCGCAGACCTACTGCGACGACGATGACCCGCTCGATATTCTGATCATCTCGCAAATTGATTTTGTGCCCCTATGCATTGTGGAGGCAAGGGTAATCGGGGTCATGCAGATGCTCGACAATGGAGAGGCGGACGACAAGATCATCGCTGTGGCCGCACACGACGTGAGCGTCAACCACATCCGCAATATGGAAGAGTTACCACCTCATTTCACGCTGGAAATCCGGCATTTCTTTGAAGAATACAAAAGACTCGAAAACAAAACGGTAGTGGTGGAAACTTTTCAGGACAAAAACATCGCGCAACGGATCGTGCTGCAAAGCATAGAAGACTACAAAAAGAAGTTCGGAACGGGAGGAGAGAAGGGTTGAGGGGTTGAGATGGAGGCTGTTGAACGACTTCCTTAAAAAAAAGCATAAAAAAACCTCCGATGGTTGCCCATCGGAGGTAAGTACTTATCAATAAAGTGTTTAGACGCAATTAAGCAATCTTAACATCTACTGCGTTCATTCCTTTTTTACCGCGTTCGGTGTTGAAAGTAACTTGATCGCCTTCGCGAATGTTGTCGATCAGACCAGTGACGTGGACAAAAATTTCTTCTTTAGAAGAGTTGTCTACTACGAAACCAAATCCTTTGGATTCGTTGAAGAACTTTACGGTACCTTGATACATGCAAAAAAAATAATAATGTGATTTTGACAATTTGTCTCTGCAAAGATAAGGGCATTATTTGTAAATACTTGATTTTCAATATTATTAACACAATTATTTTTCAAACAAGGCCCTAAAATGTTTCTAAAATTTTCGGAAAAACTGCCCGATTTCAAAACGACGAATTGTGATTTTGATTCGAGACAGAATGCGAATTGGCAGAAGGAGGGAAACGAGAATTTTTATATAGTGCATTAACGCGTCAATAATACTGATCAATGGTCATCGTCATCCTTTGGCCGATGTGGTGTTCGTCCGAAGAAGATGACAGAAAAGTTGCCCATAACCGTTGTTCAATATCTTCCAGCAGGCCAAGTTGTTCCGACAAGGTCTTTTGCAGTTCGGCAACATTGTCGCGTGTGATACTGGAAATGATCGTACGAAGTTGCTGGATGTTTTCATCCTGGGCTTTCAGTACCTGGCGGATAATGTCGGGGCTAGTGGTGGTAGCTTCGTAATTTTCCATGGGAAATGAATTAATTGGTTAGGAAAAATTGTACAAAAAAGAAGATGTGTTTGCTTCTGTTCTGAATAGTCAAAAGCAATGCTTTGTTGTATGCCGGCCTCACTTTAATTATGGCTTCTACATAATTGCCGCAGTTATTTTTTCCAACATTATTTTTACCTGGCAAAGAGGCAAGTTTTTCTAAAAAGAAAAATATGATTGTAAAAAACCGGGTGTTTTTTGTTTTTTAAATGGAATCTTGCCTGTGTAAAAGAAACATACATCTTTCACCTAAAACCTTATCCAATGAAAAAATTCCGCAAACTCTTCCTGTTCAGTATGGCGCTATTCGTCAGCTTCTGCCTCGTATCCTGCGCCGACGTCGAACCCGTCAAAGACTGCCTGCAGGGGCGCCAGTATGGCCTGATTTACGGATTGATCCACGGATTCATCACGCCGATCAGTTTTATTGCCAGCCTTTTTAACGACAATGTGGCTATTTATGCCGTTAATAATTCAGGCGGCTTGTATGATCTGGGATTTTTACTCGGCTCCAGCGGATGGGGATTCCTGGCAGGGAACAGATCGAAAAAGTAGGTGCATAAAAAAGCCGGGAACGGCAATCCGCTCCCGGCCATCATCAGAAACTAATTCACTGTTCTCAACTTATTTTTTACAATAAAGTGGTCGGACAAACATAGTCGGACAATTTATATTTTCCACTTTCCTTCATGGCCTTAAAGCCGCCGACCACATCCACCAGGTTGTCGTAGCCGCGCGCCCGAAGTATGCTGGCAAAAATCATGGAACGGTATCCACCTGCGCAGAGGATGTATACAGTTTTGTCTTTAGGAATGCTCGACATGGATTCGTTAATGGAATCGAGCGGGGCGTTTTTCACGTCAAGTATGTGCTCGCTGTTGAACTCGCTCTGTTTACGAACGTCGAAAACAGGCGTTTCCGGGTTAATTTGGAGGATATCAGCCAACTGATCGGCGGTTACACGTCCGATTTTATCTACTTCCATACCTGCATTTTTCCAGGCCTCGAAGCCGCCGTCGAGGAAGCCGATGCAGTGATCATAACCCACACGCGCCATCCGGGTCACCACTTCTTCTTCGCGGCCCGGCTCGGTAACGAGCAGGATTTCCTGTTTGATATCAGGGATCAAAGCGCCTACCCAGGGGGCAAAATTACCGTCGACACCGATATTGATGGAGTTGGGCACGAAACCTTCCGAGAATTTCTGGGCGTCGCGGGTATCGAGTACAAGGGCGCTGGTCTCATTGGCCGCAGCATCAAATGCGCGGGGTGAAAGCGCCTGGGTACCACGTTCCATCACTGTATCGAGGCTTTCGTAACCTTTGATATTCATCAGCACATTTTGCGGGAAATAGCCGGGTGGCGGGGTCAGGCCGGTCAGAATTTCTTTTACAAACTGCTCTTTGGTCAGATTCGGGTTGAGCGCGTAGTTGACCTGCTTCTGGTGCCCCAAAGTATCGGTGGTTTCCTTGCTCATGTTTTTTCCGCAGGCGCTTCCTGCTCCGTGGTTCGGATATACGATGAGGTCGTCGCTGAGCGGCATGATTTTGTTGCGCAGCGAATCGTACAGGTGCGCAGCCAGTTTCTCCTCCGTCAGGTCGGCTACCACGTGCTGTGCCAGGTCGGGGCGGCCCACATCCCCGATAAACAAGGTGTCGCCGGAGATGATGCCGTGCTCTTTACCATTTTCATCGATCAACAAATAGGTGGTGCTTTCCATCGTATGGCCCGGCGTATGGATGACTTTTACTGAATAGTCGCCGACTTTAAAAACCTGGTTATCTTCTGCTACAATGGCATCGTAACCGGGTTTGGCGGTGGGGCCGAAAACGATTTTCGCACCCGTTTTTTGAGCCAGATCCAAATGTCCGCTCACAAAATCAGCGTGGAAATGGGTTTCAAAAACATACTTGATTTTTGCATTACCTTTTGCGGCGCGCTGGATATACGGTTCTACTTCGCGAAGTGGGTCAAAAATGGCGGCTTCTCCTTTGTTTTCGAGGTAGTATGCCGCATGTGCGAGACAGCCCGTATAAATTTGTTCGATTTTCATGTGTGCTAGATTTTGAATGATTTAGAGTACAAAAATCGCCCTGTTTTTGCAGATAACACTTGTGTTTTTCTATTTTGTTTTGGTACTTCTTACTGATTTTTCATTTTAGTACGTATAATTAAAAATGAGGTTGTATAACGACATGTCGACCCTGTTGATGACATACTTATCATTGCCATACACTTCGCCTAAACGGCCTTTCCAGACGTAGAGAAACTGGACGCGCAAGCCTTCCAACATCCCACCGAATGCATACCGGACATCAAAATTGGCCTGTTGGAAAGACGGAAAGGCATATTTGTTGATCGCTGCATTTTTTACATCGGGCAGGTAGAATCGGCCATAGATGGCCTCGATTCGCAATCTTTTGTTTTCTGTTTGCCAGTTCAAGCGCCCTGTAACTGAATGCGAATCACCACTGCCTTCTACCCGTTCGCGGGACATGAAAGTATAAAATGGTTCACGCCCCCATTCACGGGGAGAGAGGAAGCGCCCATCTGATGTAATATACGTGTAAGCTGCCAGTGCCTGCCAGCCACCGCGCTGCCAGCCGGCCTGGGTGCTGATAACATTCGAGTGGCCGCCTTTTTCAAAATAGGTTTTAGAAGGATCTTCATTGCCGCCGTGCGCGAGCGCATCCTGATGGGTGAATTGCAAGCCCAACAACAACTTATGGTCATTTTTGAAAGGATGGGTATAGTCCGCCTGTACAAACGATGTGCTGAAAATATTTTCCACGTATTGCTCCCATACCTGGATTTTAGTGCGTTTACCCAGCTGCCGGGTGATTCCAAGGATTCCGATACCCGCACTTTCCAGGTTTTCGGGATAACCGCTGCCGGTACCGTCCGGATTCAGCCCCCTGGGATAAATTCCGATAGACTCGCCGATGCCGTACCAATCTACTGTGCTGCGCGGCGATATTTTCCAGAGCCAGCCGCCCTCGATTTTGGTGTTTTTGATTTCTTTTATTTCTGCCCAAACGCCTGCTTCTGCGGTGGGGCGCATCCGCCCATCCTGATAATTGACAAACGGTGTTTGTATAGATTGCTGTCCGACGGTAATATTCGATTTTTTCCACTGGTATCGCAGCCAAAGTTCTTCAATCCGGTCGAGATCATTGCGGTTTTCGGGGTCTTCCACATCGAAAAGTCCGATTTCGTAGCGATTGACGGCCCCGGTGAGGGAGTCGCGCGCAGACAGGTCGGATGAAGCGAGGTTGTAATTAAACAAACCGCCGACACCGAAACTGAACCCGTGCCAGGAGGCTGTGCTGAAATGCAAGCCGCCACCCGCCGCCAGCGCATGGTAGTCTGACAATTCGCGCGCATTGTCGGTAGCCATAAAATAAGTGCGAAAGTGTCCGTGAAAATGTCCGTGCTCAAAAGCCTCCAAGAGGTTGGTGGCTGGGGGTTTTGGCTCTGTCGTGGTGTGTTCGACGGTTTGTGCAAACAATACAGCAGCTTGCAGTGCTCCGGCCAGAAGTAGAATGATGCGTTTCATGTTGTGGTACAATGTCTTCTTAGAATACTGCCACAAAGGTCGGGCGGGGTAATGGGGCGGGCGCGTGACTTATGTCACTGTGACTCAACGAGCATCACCCCTCTATGTGACTAACATCACGAACCGCGGAGAAAACTAGCCCACACCTTTGTGAGTAAGTATTCACACACTTCTAAAACTGATTGATTATGAACGGTAAAAACAACATCGCCATCGGATTCCTAACCATGGGCTTTTTTATGGCTTATGGCTTCTTACTTATCTATTTACGTGATTTTGCTCCAGGCAAAGAAGAATGGATCAATACCTACTCCACAGGCAAGCACTTTGAGACCAGATTGGCACACGTCCACGGCAACCTCTTTGCGTTTTTAAATATCCTGATAGGCTATTTATTGCTGCACTTTGAAGTGAAACTTAAAAACACCCAAGCAATTTCCTGGCTGGCTTTGACTGGTTTGTTGATGCCATTAGGAATTCTATCTGAAGTGTACTTTGGATTACCGCCTGCTTTGGTTTTGATAGGGGCTATTGCAATGACTGCGTCAGTCATTTGGCTTGGCTTTTCCTTTTTAAACATGAAACAAATCAAAATTTAAATAATTGACAATGGAACCCACAGACAATGGCAGTTTTCTGCCCCGTATAGGCGATATAGCGCCAAGCTTTGAAGCCATAACCACACAAGGAAATATTAATTTCCCATCAGATTATACTGGAAAATGGGTGATATTATTCAGCCATCCTGCCGATTTTACCCCTGTGTGCACCTCAGAGTTTATGACGTTTGCAAGTATGCAGGCTGAATTCACAGATTTAAACACACAGTTGGTCGGTTTGTCCATTGATGGGCTATACAGCCACATCGCGTGGCTGCGCACGATCAAGGAGAAAATAGAATTCAACGGAATGAAGAACATTGAAGTCACCTTTCCGCTGGTAGAAGACATCACGATGAATGTGGCAAAAAAATACGGCATGATACAACCGGGGGAAAGCAGCACCAAAGCGGTGCGGGCTGTATTTTTTGTTGATCCAAAAGGTATCATTAGAGCGATGATCTATTATCCACTTTCGTTGGGTAGAAACTTTGACGAATTGAAAAGGGTTATTATCGCCCTGCAAACGGCGGATGCTTACAGTATTGCTACGCCGGCCAATTGGGAACCGGGTGATGATGTGATCGTTCCTACTGCGGGTTCCTGTGGTGTTGCCAAAGAGCGGATGGACAGTAAAGATGAAGATGTAAAATGCTACGATTGGTTTTTTTGCACCAAGAAATTATCCCTGGAGCAAGTAAAAAATCCGCCAATAACTATTTAGAGTCTACCCAAAATGGAGCTAAAACCTCGTCAATTAGAAATTCTGGAAGCCGCCGGCGCCATCCTTAATGAGGAGGGCATCGGCGGCTTAACGACTAAAAACTTAGCCAAACGGGTAGGTTTTACAGAGTCGGCATTGTATCGGCACTACGCAAGCAAAGAAGAAATCCTCGCCGCTTTATTGCAGTACCTCCACGCTAGTATGGTTGAGCGCCTGCCTCCTATTGCAGCGATGACGGAAGTTGCACCAGACGAGCGCTTGCGCAGATTGTTCGGAAGCCAACTGGAATACCTTGCCGAACATCCGCATTTTTTGGTAGCGATTTTTTCGGATGGCTTGCTGAAATACAGCCCGGCGATCAAAGCAGGTATGCTTCAAATTATGTCGCTTATGCGAGACGCCGTGCTGCGCATCATTCTGGACGGACAAAAAAACAGCGTTTTTGTCGACCATATCGCAGCCGAAGAACTAACCCATATACTCATGGGTTCGTTTCGACTGCTGATGCTTCAGCGGCGTATGGAGGACTTTGCTCTTAACGTAAGAGTCGTTGAAAACCAACACATTGAAAACCTGATTTCACTCATTTCAAAAAGATAATGTCCATGAAATATGTATTTTTTCTTGCCCTGCTTTCCCTTCCTTTTTTTCAGGCCTGTACCGGTGATCAACATCACGGAAAAGCGGAGGCTGTACAACTAGACAATGGCAAGCGCTGGATCGCCAATCCCGAAACCACTTCAGGCATTGCCGATATGCAGGCTATTCTGACAAAATATGAAGGCCAAACGGCGGATGCATCCAGCCGAAAAGCTATGCGGACCGAATTGGAAACCACTTTTCAGGCCATTTTCAAACAATGCACCATGACGGGCCCTGCACATGACCAATTGCACAATTACCTGTTGCCCATGAAAGCCCTTTTCGAAAAAATCGGCGGCGACAACACTGCGGAAGCAGAAGCGGCCATCGGTCAACTGAAACAGCATCTTGCTGATTATCAGACCTTTTTTCAGTAAAAAAACCATTTTTCAATGAAATTATCAACATTGCTCACATCCGAAAAGACAGGGCCCGTATTCCGCCCCCTTTTCAAAGCCCAAAATGGCCGCCTGACTGCCATTCACCTGCGCAAAGGCGAGGTCATCAAAGAACACAAAAGCCCCGTACCTGCCATGCTTTTAGTGCTGGAAGGCGCCGTGGTTTATAAACAACTGGTTGATGGGGCGGAGCACCGGCTCGGCGCCCTGGAATACACTGAAATCCCGCCGGATGTGATCCACCAAGTGACCGCTGAAGTGGACGCATACTGCGTATTAGTTCAATAGGTTTTTTCGGCAAAAAGAATTTTTATAAAAAGTATATTTTGCTTCTGCTCGCTTTCTGACTGGTCGGGACGGGGCAAACCTTTGTCCAAAACAACACCAAAATATTGGCGGGCAAAGAGCGTATGCGCCCCATATTGATGACCACTTTGGCGATGGCAGTCGGTATGTTGCCTGGTGTGGGGCGTACCAATACACCCATCAATTGTCCAAAAGTTACAATGATTAGATCAAACTTGACGATTAGATAGCGATGTATTTTGCCATCTTTGCAGCAAATTAATTGAACATGCATAAGAAGGCAAATGGAGGCAGGTTTTACGTCCGCATAGCAGGCATATATGATCAGATATTTGCGGAGCGAAACATCCGAATCTTTGAGCGCGGGGTTATTTATTTTGCGCTGGCCGGTTTTTTATTGCACCTGATGCTCATTTTTTCGGCCAAACATTTTTCGTTTTTCGCCGAAGTATTACACGACATGCCGACCAATTACCTGAAAGCCATTTATACGCCTTTTAGCATTATTCTGTTTTATGAAGTGTTCATGCTGGTCGTGATTTTACCCAAAAGCATTTCAATTTTCATCGGCAAACAGTATGAAATCATTACCCTGATTGCAATCCGAAGTTTTTTCCACGACATTGCGGAGTACGATCTGGACAAGTCGGACATTTATACTTTCGGTTTTCTGCAAAATATCGGCCTCGACCTCGTAGCGTCTTTGCTCATGTTTTTTCTAACCATCTTGTACTATCGGACATTTGCCCTCACCCGAAAAGTACAAGTGAATCCGTCGTTGAAACGCGAACGGTTTATCAATATCAAAAAGGCGGCAGCGGTTGTTTTGAGTGTCTTGCTGCTGGCGCTCTCGGTGGTCAGTTTGTCGGGATGGTTGTCGCAGTTGTACCATGTAAGCATTGCAGGCGGTCATTTGCCTGACCCAAACGTGGTGTTCTATAAGGATTTTTTCAGCGTAATGATTTTTGTAGATGTCTTCCTGCTCATTTTATCCTTTATGTATTCGGGTACTTATGACGTCATTTTTCGGAATGCAGGTTTTGTCATTTCGACCATACTGGTACGCATCGCACTAACTGCTGAGAAGCCCTTCAATTTGTACTTTTCGGTGATCGCCATGCTGTTCGGGGTGCTATTGATGGCACTTTTTGTGTTTTACAATCAGAAATCCGGGGGTATAAGCGGGGAACAGGATGAGTAGCGTATTTTCACAGGAAGCATTATACACCTTGGGCTCCCACCGCCACAAATATGTTATCTTAAAACCCGACTTTAATGTAGAAATTATCCACATCGCGCAACCCAATCTTGGCTGACTAAAATCATATCCAATGAAAAACTATTGGATTTTCCTGTTCCTCTTTTCCCAGCCTCCTGGCGCCCAGGCCCAGGATAGCACTGTTTTACAGACGTACAAGGTAGTTCGAGCTTTTTCAGGCGGTCTGGCCCAAGTTCAACAGGAGGGCCAATGGGGCCTGATCGACAAGTCCGGCAGGCCCATCGTCTACCCGAAATACGAATACATGGGTCAGTTTTCGGAAGGGCTGGCTGTGGTGCAACAAGGAGAACTGTGGGGTTTTATTGACACAACCGGACAGGAGGTCATTCCATTGCGGTACGATTATGCGACCGATTGCTCAGGTGGCCTTGCACAAGTGCAACGGGGAGGAAAATGGGGGCTCGTCGACCGCTTAGGTCAGGAAAGGGTGCCTCCGCTGTATGAGGGCATTGGAAATTATTCAGGTGGCCCTATACCGGTACAAATGGATAAAAAATGGCTTTTTTTGGATAGAGACGGGCGCCCTCTTGCACCTCCCCTATACGACAATGTTTCCATCTTTTTTGAAGGCCTGGCTCAAATAGAAAAAGATGGCAAACAGGGCGTCATCGACACGCTCTGCCGGGAGATTTACCCTCCGCTCTACGAGAATATTTCAAATTACACAGAAAACCAGGCGTGGATCACAATAAACGGGAAATATGGACTTATCGACATCAAAGGAAGGGAAATTATACCACCACAATATTCATCACTCATTGGTTTTCGAAGTGACGGCCTGGCCATCGTTGAAAAAGAGGGCAAATACGGGATAATCGATCGAACAGGCCGAGAGGTCATTCCCCTGCAGTATGAATTCCTCTGGCATTTTTCGGAAGATTTGGCCAGGGCCAAACAGCACGGGAAATGGGGATTCCTGGATACCACCAGACGGGTAGCCATCCCTTTTCTGTATGATGCGCTGGGTAATTTTTCATCGGGCTACGCACTATTTAAAAAAGAAGACAAATGGGGCCTCCTCAACAAAAATGGCAGGGAAACCATTGCGCCCAGGTATCAGGAAATAACAGACTTATCGGTTGCATACAGGCTGGTTCGAAAGGAGAATAAATGGGGCCTCGTTGATACCAGCGGCCGGGAAATTATTGTACCACAATATGATGCACTTTTTACCTTCTCCGGCGGCCTGCTGCTGGCACTGAGAAAAGGGAAATGGGGTCTCGTGGATATGAAGGGCCGGGAATTAGTCCCGCTGCAATACGAAAACATCTTTGCCTTCTCCGACGGCTTGGCGCCTGTTCGGAAAAACGGCAAATGGGGTCTGATGGACTCCACCGGCCGGGAGGTGCTCCCCTGCCGTTACGAACTCCATCCCTGCGGATACCGGCTGTACCTGCTCGAACTAAATGGGGAATATGGCCTTTTTGCTCCTGATTACAGTGTCTACATCGAACCGGCGTACGAACAAATTGGCTACGTGGATGAAGAAAATGGCTGGATACGCGTCCGGAAAAACGGCGAATGGGGCCTTGTGGATAAGCAGGGCCAGGCAATAGCCCGTTCTTTCGAAGCGATCAGCCCACAGGACGCCGAAGTGGCCGGCCGGCGTTTAAAACCAGGTTTGGCGCACAACATCAACGCGCTTGCCTTTTCACCCGATGGCAAAACTTTCCTGAGCTCCGCAGAATATGGCAAAACGATTCTCTGGTCGCTACCGGGTGGCGAAATAGCCCATCAATATGCCGCACATGGGACGGTGTCTTTCTCACCCGACAAACAGGAAATCCTGATCGGAAACTGCCTTTTTAACACCTATTCCGGCAAGCAACTATCCCGTTTCAGTACGGCCGGGCACGGCAAACCCAAATCCGTTTTTACCGCAGACGGACGCATAGCGGTGATCGATCAGGATGCCTTATACCTATGGACGAACAAAAATGGATGGCGGGTGCGCAAAAAGGCTATTCCCCATTGCTGGACGGTGGCTGTTTCCGCCGATGGAAAAGAAATCGCTACAGGAACAACTGAAGGCCTTGTTCAAATATGGTCTGCTAAGAGCGGGCAGGAATTGGACCGGTTTGAAATCAAGGACCAATGGATAGACGCCATTGCCTTTTCTCCAGATGGCCGGGAACTGCTGGTCGGAAGTAATGAAGAAGCAAATGTATGGTCACGACAAACCAAAGAAATGATCTTCCACCTGGGCGGGCATGAACACGTGGTCACCGCTGTGGCCTTTTCACCCAACGGAAAATGGATGCTCACCGGCTGTCTCGACTCGGCCGCCCGGCTTTGGTCGCACCAAACCGGCCTGGAAATGCGGCGCTTTGAACTGGCCGGGCACCGGATTTATTGCGCGGGCTTCTCTCCCGATGGCCGTTACATTCTGACCGGCGGATCGGACGGGATGGTTCGGCTATGGCCTTGCGGGAATGAATAGGCTGGTATTCAAGCGGTAATGTCATTAGGCTCCTTTGTCCAGAAAATAATCCTGCAGAATCTTATGTCGGAAACGCCACGAGCCGCCGTCGGATTCGAATAAAAAGTGGCAGGAACTTACATGATTTCGGCATTACCGAATTGAACACCGGCCGAAGCACACCACAAAATGGCGAACTTGAAGTCTGCACCTGCGGCAGGGTCCAATTTATAAAAATGCTCGCCGGGTTTTGTCACCAAATTTAGCCGTCTGAATGAACCAGGAGTGTTCAACATTAAATTTTGATTTTGAGATAGATACACCGTCACAGCCCCGGTAGAAAGCGTGGCGTTAAAATCCGGTGCAAGGCGCAGCCATTGATTTCCCGCATCATCAGTCCCGATTTGAGCCGTGCCTTCGGCATTGTAGCCGTTTTGTTTTTGAAAAACGCCGGAACGTGACACCGAAAACACACCAACTGGCATCGTTGAATTGCCAGGGGTTACGGGGTCAGGGCTTGCTAAATCGTCTTTTTGGCAGGCCATAAAGCCTGAAAGCAGCAGAATTGAAAAAAATATTTTGTTGAGTGACATGGCTGTAAGTTTTTGAAAATGAAAAAGGTTTATCGCTCATAAACTACCCCGATCGAAGCATAGGGCGCGATGTAAATGTTGCGAAATGGTGCAATCCAGTCGCCACCGGTCAAATAAGTGGCCGCAATACCCCAGTTTTTAGTGATTTTGAAGAAGGCTTCCGCGCTGACAAGGGTATAGGTTGTGCCGTCGCCGCGCACAAAACCGAGGTCAGGATGTCGGCTTTCTCCGTTGCTGAATTGGGCGCGAAGTTTGGCGTTGAGCCACAAGGGTTTCCAGGGATTATAGCCAATTTCCGCACCAAACTGGTAGAGGTCGCGAAATTGTTTCCCGTTGTACCGGGTACGGAAATCGTAGGCCGCAAAAGCCGAGGCGTACACTTTGCCCAATGATTTGGAGGCCGCCAGCGTCAGCCACACGTTAAACTCGCCGTCGCCCGTCGGTAAGTTAATTTGATCCTGGGAGAATTCCTTGTTGGCGGCAAAAGCATTGGCACGTCCGGTTGGGAATTCTGGTGCGAGACTAACCGCAACGGGGAAATCATTACTTGTCAGGCGGTATTTTGCTTCCAAACGCAGGTCGCCGATTCCGGCTACCGTTTCGGTCGTTTCAAAGCTGTTGAGTCGCAGGAGCGGGGCTTGCACAATAAACGTGAGCCGTTCACGAAAGCCGTATTCAGCGTAAAGATTGAATGAGGTTTGCTGAAAAGCACTCGTTGATAGTTTGTTGCCATCTGGATTATAATATTTTGTGGCACTGAGATAGGAGCCATCGAGCTTAAGGAACAAAGCTTTTTGCGCACGCGTCCAGCCGCTCTGGCCCAGGAGGAAAACCGGCCATAGTGCGAGGCCGAGCAGAATTATTTTTTTCATCTTCTGAATGAAATTTTTGTAAAAAGGCTTCTGAAAACCCGGCGGCAACAGCGAAACCGCCATCGATACGCCGGGTACATCAGAAGATGATTAAGTATTACTGCAATTTGGCATACCCGAACGGTACATTAGCCGAGCCGCACCACAAAATGACATGGGTAAATTTGGTCTCTGCCATCGGATCAAGTCGGAAAAAGTTTTCACCGGCTTTGCTCACCGGACCGACGAGTCGGAGTAACGGGTTTCCGTTGCCCGGGTCGGGCGTAAAGGTCATGGAAGTGCTGAGATACACCGTGACGGTTCCCGTGGCAAAGGTGGTGCTGAAATCGGAGCCGAATTTGAGAAACTGAATGCCATCAGTATCAGTACCCAGCTGTGCTGCTCCTTTTGAACCTGTCGCATTTTGCTCTGTGAACGTGCCACTCTTGGACACGGTAAATACGCCTTTCGGCTTGGTGGGGTCCACGATAACTTCGACTTCTTTTTCACAAGCGGATAAAGCGGCCATCAAAGTCAGAGATAAGAGAAGTGCATTGAGTTTCATAATCAATCAACTTTTGTTTTTGTGATGAAATAAATTCTTCGACAAAAGTGAAAGCTAATTATCACGAAAGTATCACATAGCCGGCGCTGCGGTTGGATAACAGGGAAGCGTAAATCGGAAGGTGGTAACAGCATCATTGGATTCTGCCCAAACGCGTTCGCCGTGTAGTTCAACAATTTTTTTTACTACCGTCAGTCCTAGTCCAGTGCTGTCTTTTTTGCGGTTGGAAGATGTGAAATAGCGGTCGAATACGCGGTCGAGATACGACTCCGGGATAGGATCGCTGCTGTTGCATACTTTAAAGTGCAATAAGTTGGCTTTTTCAAAAACAGTAAACATCACAAAACCGCCTTCGTGCACATAGCGGAGCGCATTATCCATCAGATTCTGCAGTACACGATCAATCAAGCGTAAGTCGGCAAATGCAAGAGGCAGGGTTTCAGAAAAATCGGTCAGCAGTTTGACGTGTTTGGCTTCGGCTTGCAACTGGTATTTTTGGAGCGTGTCCTGGGCAAGTTCAGCGATGTTGAATGGTTCTGACTGGATTATAATCTGCCCTGATTCCAGTTTGGATAAATCGAACAAGTCGGATACCAGCCTGTTCAACCGATTACTTTCTGAAAGTGCCACATGGAGGAATTTCTCCTGCTCCGGGGTAGAAAGTTGCGATTTTTTCTGGATGACGGTTTCCAGATAACCCTGAATAGTAGTCATTGGAGTGCGCAAGTCGTGCGAGAGATTTGCGATCATTTCCCGGCGGAAATTGTCCAATTCAGTTATTTGAGTAAGACTGATCTGGAGTTGTGTATTGATGCTTTTGTTCTCTGCGTTGGCAACTGATAGGGCTTCTTTAATTTGATGTTCTTTACGCAGGATAGGTTGAAGTATTCGAACTAACAGCAGCATAAAGACGGCAGCAATCAACAAACTGATCAACAGATTTCGCAAAATATCGGCGCGTGCATGCGCCATGAATTCCTCAATATTTTGGTCTGCCTGCACCAAAGCAACCATTTCTCCCTGACTGTTCCTGATAGCGGAAAAAGCCGAGAGCCAGGTGCCGAATTCGTCTTGGTAGCGCGGAATCATAGCGCCTTCCGTATATCTTTCCATCAATAACTTCGGAGCGGAATGGTAAGGATGCCGGAAATAAGGCCTCTCAGATGAAGTCACTCCAAAATAGCAGGTCTTATTGCTGTCTAATACAATGGTGTAGATGGGAGTGCTGAGCATGTTGGCTTGAAAACTCCGTTGCAGCACTTGGTGAATAGCAAGATAGTCCGAATCCTGCTTCGAAGTTGTGATAGCATCTTGCCCGGGGTTCTTTGTCATCATCCGTTGGTGGGCATCGCCATCAATCTGCATGGCAAGTGTGTAGACGATCCCGTTGAGTCGCATTAGGCTCGCGTTTTCTGCTTCGGCGATGCTGTTGAAATAGTTAAAGGTCAAAAAATACCCAATCAACAACAAAAATGCCACCATGACCGTCGTCATCACCCGCCGCAGCCAGGATTTTGTCGAATACGCTGAATCTGGTTCTGTTTGCTTCATCAGATTGCATCGTTGAATTTGTAGCCGACACCCCAAGCCGTCAGGATGTAACGGGGATGCGTAAGGTCGCTTTCAATTTTAGCACGCAAGCGATTGATATGTGAATTGACAGTGTGCTCCAAGCCCTCAAATCGTTCACCCCATACCTCGTCCAAGATTTCAAGTCGCGTATACGGCCGACCGGGATTTTGCATAAATAAATGAAGCAAATCAAATTCTTTGGTTGTCAGTTCGATGCGATCAGCCCCTTTTTGCACAATCCTCAACTCCAAATCGATCCAAAGTGCTCCGCGCTCTATGCGTTGTAATTGTCGCTCCATCCGCCTGCTTTCGCCATGGGTGCGGCGCAGAATTGACTTGACCCGTGCCACCAGCTCTCGGGGGCTAAACGGCTTCGTGAGGTAGTCATCTGCTCCTGTCTCAAGACCAACAATTTTATCCTGCTCTTCCGAGCGCGCTGTAAGCATCAATACCGGAGTATATTGCTTTCGTTGGCGCAATTGGCGGCAGATTTCCAGACCGTTCAGGCCCGGGAGCATCAGATCTAGTACAAGAAAATCATATTTACCGCTCATGGCTTCATCCAATCCCTCCCAAC
Organism: Saprospiraceae bacterium; assembly: GCA_022844265.1. GTDB lineage: Bacteria > Bacteroidota > Bacteroidia > Chitinophagales > Saprospiraceae > M3007. The sequence goes on from JALHMA010000035.1 coordinate 17,885, forward strand.
CCTGATGCCGAACGGTTACCTCGGCGGGCAAATCGCGCAGATGGATGGCAACCAAATCTGCGATGTTGGGGTCGTCTTCGACGATAAGGATGTTCATGGCGCAAATATTTAGCCTAAATTAATAGCATTGCATTAATCAGGCAAATATTTGGAAGAATTATCACAAGAGTATCACATAAACCCATTTTTGAGTTTAATTCTGAAAAATATCGCATCTATTTTTCGGGAGTGTTCAGTAAAGTGTGGCACACCTTCATCTGAATCTTGATTATCAATCAATTATGTGAGGTGTGCCACACTTTACTGAACACTCCCTATTTTCCTTCAAAATATGAGCTACCACAGCCTCCAGTTCTTTATCAGGGTTACGATTCAGACACGACAGGGTTGCCTTCGTTGATCCATTCGTTCATGCCGGCAGAATAGTTGAGCACGTTTTTGTATCCGTGTTTTGCCAGAATGGAATAGGCGATGGAGGACCGGTCGCCGCCCTGGCAATGGATAACTACCCGGCGGTCTTTGCTGATTTTGTCCAGGTTTTTTTCAATCGTGCCCACAAAAATATTATCGGCTCCTTTGATGTGTGCCGTATTGAATTCAGAAACGCCGCGCAGGTCTATGAGCTGAAGGTTATTCTCGGCTTTCTTCTCTTTGAACTCGTCTAAAGAGATGACTTTGGCTGTATCCAGTTGCTGGCCGGTGGCTGCTGCCCAGTCGGCTACATTATCCACATAACCGATGACACTGTCCAGACCGATACGCATGAGTTTGCGCGTCAGGTCTTCGATTTGGCTTTCGCTTGCCACAAGCATAAACGGCTCTTCGTAGTTCAGAAACCAGCCTGCCCAGGTAGCAAAGGCGTTGTTGCCCTGAATATTGATGCTGCCGGGAATGAAGCCTGCTGCAAAGTCCGTTTTATTGCGGGCATCGATGAGTTTCACACCTTTTGCCAGGTTGGCGAGCAGTTCGTCTGTGCTCAATTTCTTTTGTTTCGGCACTTCCGTCAGCAAGGGGCGATCCACCTTGTTGAGTTTTTTCATCATGGCGAAATACTTGGGCGGCTCAGGCTGGTCGGCCAGCAGGTATTGTACAAATCCCGTCTCATTGGTCGGGTACTGAAGCGCCCAGTTTCTGATTTTTTCGTAGCCCACCGTAGAACTTGGAACGGCGCCCAGCGCTTTGCCGCAAGCGGAACCGGCGCCGTGGCCGGGCCATACCTGAATATAATCGGGCAATTCGGCGAAACGTTTGATGGATTGGTACATCTGCCTGGCGCCTAAATCCTGTGTGCCTTTGAGTCCGGCTGCTTTTTCGAGCAAGTCGGGGCGGCCGATATCACCGACGAAGACAAAATCACCGGTAAACATCATGACAGGTTTGTTGGAAGCCGGCAGGTCGGTAAGCAGGAAACTGATACTTTCGGGTGTGTGGCCCGGCGTATGAATTACTTCGAAAGTGAGGTTACCCATTTTTATAACATCCCCGTCTTTCACCCCTTCATGTGGAAACTGGTACTGCCAATCCGGACCACCTTCGTCGGAGAGGTACATTTTTGCACCGGTCAGGGCCGCCAGTTCGCGCGCACCGGAAAGGAAGTCGGCATGAATATGCGTTTCGGCCACATGCGTGATGGTCATGTTGTTTTGTTTGGCGATTTCGAGGTAGGTATCTACGTCCCGTTTTGGGTCAATTACCATAGCGACCCCGGCTTTTTGGCAGCCGATGAAATAACTGGCTTGTGCCAGGCTTTTATCATAAACGTGTTGGAAAAACATAGTATTGAAATTTTAATTTTTAAAACGTTGCTGTTGTTATACTGAACCCTGAGTGGTTGATGACATATAAAGCATTGGAAATCATCGAATTACTTTTTCTTATTCAAAACCACTTGGCGTTACCGGTCATTTGATGGTTCAAAGATGGGGGGCTTGCCTTCTCCGAATACGTGACTTGTGTCACGGCATCCGTTTTTTTTCAGTGTTCTTTTAATGTCCCATTACCGCGACAGCGGATGCGGGATTGAGGTACAGTTCTTTTATCAGGATGTAAATGCCCATGACAAGCACGAACCAGCCAAAGGCTTTTTTGAGTTTTTCTCCATCCACACTACGGCTGAGCCGGTTGCCAATAAAAATACCCACAATAGCCAGTGCCGTAACGACACCGAGCAATGTCCAGTCCATTTCATACTGCGAAAGGTCGCCGGTAAAGCCGATGAGCGATTTGGCAGCGATGATGAGCAATGAGGTGCCAACGGCCTGTTTCATGGGCACCTTGCTGAACAGCACAAGCGCCGGGATAATCAGGAATCCGCCACCTGCGCCCACCAGGCCGGTTAGCACTCCAACAATGGCGCCTTCAGCCAATATCATCGGGTAGTTAAATTTTTGAGGTCCTGTTACTTCCGCCTCTTTTGAACTGCTATTTTTATCGCGTATCATTGAATACGAGGCAAACACCATCAGAATGGCGAAAAGCCCCATCATTAACATCGCTTTTGATACTACGAAGTCGCCGATGGAAAACACCGGATTGGGAATCATCGGAACCAGCCAGGCACGCGTAGCATACACCGCCATAATGGCCGGAATACCAAAAATGACAGCGGTTTTTACATTGACCAAACCCTCTTTGTATTTGGGAAAAGCCCCGACTAAACTGGTAGAACCGACAATAAAAAGCGAATATGCAGTGGCCAGCACGGGGTCAATGCCAAAAAGATAAACCAAAACAGGTACAGTCAGGATACTGCCGCCGCCGCCTATCAGCCCTAATGAAACGCCGATGAGTGCCGACGCGAAATAGCCTATAATTTCCATGAAGTGATACTGTTGAATATTAGAGTTGTAAATGATACTGCAAAGGTGGTGGCAGCAGGCAGCGCTATCGTGTGATATTTGTCACGACAGGCAAAAAAAAATGCAAAGCCCGCTATCGAGCCCTGCATCCATATTTGTATCCCTGAACGGCCGCATCCCGCAGAAACCACCTTATTACAGTTTCAGGATTTCGATACCGTTTTTGAACATTTTGCAGAGGGTTGAATGTATATGCTATTCCGGTACTGTTTACCGATCATTTCACCCCGTACCGCTCAGTGCATAGGCTGCGCGAAATCCTTCCGGGGTCGTTCCCAAATATTTTTTGAAAAATCGCGTGAAATAGGCATTGTCCTCAAAATGAAGTATCTCGGCTATTTGGCCGATCATCAAGTCGGAGTTGGCCAACAGGCGTTTTGCTTCCAGTAGAATGCGCTCCCGGATGAGTTCTCCTGCACTTTTTCCAACGACATTGTTGGTGAGCGCGTTGAGGTGATTGGGCGTCACAAACATCATCTCGGCGTATTCTTTGGGTAGTCTTTTTTCACGAAAATGAATCTCGATAAGTTTTTCAAACTGCCGCATGAGCACTAAATTATGTTTGGAAGCGCCCTCCTTGAAGGTAACCGGAACAACGCGCGAGAGCCTGACCAGAATGACCATGAGCATTCCGCGCAAGATGTCCATGGTATAGTCGCCTCCATGGTTAAACTCGTCCAGCATCTGGGCAAACGTCGGCTCGACCTCCGTGCAACAAGACGTGTCCAGGGTATTGACCGATGAGCCGCTGACGTTGTTAAACAAGGGAAATTCCCGTACAAAGTACGGATTATGGTACATCGATGTGAAAAATGAATCATTAAAATTGACCAGATAACCATCTGTTTCAGCGCTGAAATTCCAGGTATGTATTTGGCCTGGCGCCATATAATACACCTGGTGCGGTTGCACCTCGTACTGCTTAAAATCAATGGAATGCTGCCCGCCCCCCCGCGTAAAAAGTACGATTTGATAAAAATCGTGCCGGTGTGGAAATTGAATATCCCGATGCGAATCCATAAAATCACGGAGGCGCATTACTACTATCTCGGTCATGCAGCGGTCTGCACCGAGCAGGTTGCAAATACTGTATGTCGGCATTTTTTTTGCCATGGTTTGCCAATTTATCAGCAATATTAAGCATTCATGCCAATCCTTTCAGAATAGCGCCCCAATACATACGCGGAAGTACTTCTTTTTTGAGCTGATACATGGACCAGCGCTCTTTTGACTGATCAAACGGGAAAGTTTCCATCGGCGTATTGTTGTAGTCGAACTCCGCCAGCACCAATTTGCCGTATCCGGTAATGAGTGGGCAGGAGGTGTAGCCGAGGTAAGTGGCGGATGGCTTAAGGCCTGCTATCACATCCAGCAGGTTTTGAACCACCACAGGCGCTTGTTTGCGGATAGCGGCTCCTGTTTTGGAAATGGGCAATCCGGCGACATCCCCCAGCGAGAAGATGTTGGCGTGGCGCACGTGTTGCAGTGTACCCTGATCCACCTCTACCCAGCCTGCGCTGTTCACCAGGCTGCTGTTGCGCACAAAATCGGGCGCGCTCTGCGGTGGCGTGACGTGAATCATGTCAAATACGACCTCCTCTACCTGGTCTTTGTTGTGCTCTCCGAAGCCGACAAACTTGGCCACATGGTTCGGGCCGTCAATTTCGGTGAGGTTATACATGAAGTTCAACTTGATGTTGCCGCGTTTGACGACCTCCAGCAGTGTTTTTTCATATTCCGGCACGGCAAACAACTTGGCGGCGCCGCTCCAATACTGCACGTCGGCTTTCGGCAGCACCCCGTGTTTTCGGAAATAATCGGTAGCCAGGTACATGATTTTGTGCGGCGCTCCGCCGCATTTCACCGGAGTGGAAGGGTTGTGAAAAACAGCCTTCCCGCCTTTAAAGTTTTTCACACATTCAAAGGTATACGGAGCGGTCTGGAAAGAATAATTGCTGCAAACGTTGTTTTTGCCCAGCGTTTCCGGGAGGCCTTTGATAGCATTCCAGTTGAGTTGAATGCCGGGGCAAACGATGAGGTAGTCGTATGTTACCGAGCCGTTGTCCAGTTCCACACTGTTTTGTTCCGGCGCAAAACGAAGCGCTTTTTGTTTGATCCATGTCACCCCTTTGGGCATAACGGATGCTTCTGTGCGCTCCGTTTTGTTGATGTCGAAAGCGCCGCCACCAACCAAGGTCCAGGCCGGCTGGTAGTAGTGTTTGTCGGCAGGGTCAACGATGGCAATATCCAAAGATTTATTTTTGCGCAGCAGTTGTGCCGCGGTAGAAATGCCGGCGTTGCCGCCGCCGATGATGACGATCTGATGGTGAGACATGAGAATAAGTAAAAAGTGAACTTAGAATGCTCCTGCAAAACTGCGGCGCATCTCGGGGCGACCGATTGCACTTTTCATGGAAGATTCAGGACTATTTAATTAAGTTAAAATATTGAATGGCAGATTCCGAGGTTTTAGAAACAAAATTTTATGTAATGCGGGGAAGTGGCTATCCTTATGCTGCACCTGTACACGAAGGCTGTAAAAGCCGCCAAACAAAACATACGTTATCCTGAATTTTTGCAGTGGTTCTTATCGGCAAAAGTTTTCACATTAAACTTGGCAGACCAAGCCCCCTCAGCCGTCGTTGTGCGTCCTCGCCAACGACATTGTATCATTCATGCCAAATGATTGGATTCGTTTTAGGCTTGGGATTCGGAAGGTGAAACTAAATGAGGCAGGTTACTTAGAATCTATTTTAAAATAAAGGCCTTATTTTTAAAATCAAATTTAAAAAATCGGGTATTTTTGTTTTATTTTGTACCCTATGATTCAAAGAATATTGGAACAAGTCGTGCGGCAACGCCTTTTTGGCGGCAAAACCATCCTGTTGCTCGGCCCCAGGCAAGTAGGCAAAACCACACTTGCCAGACAGTTGGCTGCGTCATTTCCGGAACAATATCTTTGGCTGAGTGGTGATGATGCCGAAACCGTACAGGTGCTCAGCCAGGCATCGCTCGCCCGCCTTCAGGCACTTATTGGTGTTAAAACTTTTGTCGTGATCGATGAAGCCCAGCGTATACCCGGTATTGGCATTACACTCAAACTCTTGAACGATAACTTGCCGGCGGTACAAGTAGTGGTCACCGGCTCTTCAGCACTCGATCTAAGTGAACAAACCAGCGAACCGCTTACGGGGCGGAAATGGGAATATCTGATGTTGCCGCTTTCATTCAGCGAATTGAGTGCACACCACGGATTGATCCATGAGCGCAGTTTATTGCGGCACCGTTTGGTGTTTGGCGCCTACCCTGAAATTGTGAACGTACCCGGCAATGAGCGCGAACCGCTTAACCTGCTGGCCAATTCCTACCTCTACAAGGACCTTTTCCGGCTTGAACAACTTAAAAAACCTGCTTTGCTGGAAAATATCGTTCGCGCTTTGGCTTTCCAGGTGGGTAATGAAGTTTCGTATCATGAGCTAGGTCAGTTGGTCAGCGCGTCTCCTCAAACTGTAGAGAAATACATCAACTTGCTGGAAAAAGCCTACATCGTTTTCCGTTTGCCTGCGCTGAGCCGCAATGAGCGCAATGAAATCCGCAAGAGCCGCAAGATTTATTTCTTCGATAATGGGGTGCGCAACGCTGTCATTGGCAACTTCTCCCCACTCGAAAGCCGCAGCGATATTGGGGCGCTCTGGGAAAATTACTTGGTCAGCGAACGCCGTAAACAAATTGAATACGCGCGTACTTTTACCCGCACGTATTTCTGGCGAACAGTCAACCAGCAGGAGATTGACTATGTGGAAGAATTGGATGGCCAGTTTCGCGCATACGAATTCAAATGGTCGGCACAGGCCAAAGTGCGTTTCCCCGCGGTTTTTTTGGAAAAATACGAGGTGCAGACAACAATGGTCGTAACGCCGGATAACTATGATGAGTTATTGTTGGAGAAACCTGCTGTTTAATCATCGATGCCCCGTAGGCTGTTATCAGTGGACTTTTGTCCGTCCAGCCGAACTATTTAAACCCGAATTTTTTAAAATACCACGCCACAATCGCCGGAAACACATACCCGCGTTTCGATAGAAAACCGGCGCCTACCTGAAAAATCTTGGGGTCTCCTTTAATTCCCAGGCCGTCCATCAGGCGGTTATAGTAGTTGAACAGGGCAGTGATGGCCACGGTATCTTCGACGGTCTGTTCCGACCATCCGGCCTGCAAAATAGCAT
>JALHMA010000036.1 GCA_022844265.1 Saprospiraceae bacterium
GACCGGTACATTACCGACCGCTTCCTGCCGGACAAAGCCATCGACGTGCTCGACGAAGTGGGCGCCCGCGTGCATTTGAAAAACATCGTGGTGCCGAAACACATCGAGGAACTGGAGCAGAAAATCGAAGAACTCAAGGAGGAGAAAAACAAAGCGGTGAAAAACCAGCAATACGAAGAGGCCGCCAACCTGCGCGATCAGGAAAGTAAACTGGTGCGCCAACTCGAATTCTCCAAAGTGGAATGGGAAGAGGAAAGTAAAGTGCGCCGCTACCCGGTGGAAGAAGACGATATCGCCGAAGTGGTGTCCATGATGACCGGTATTCCGGTGCGGAAAGTAGGCCAGAGCGAAAGCAAAAAACTCGTCACCATGGCCGAAGATATTCGCAAAATGGTGATCGGACAGGACGAAGCCGTGCTGAAAATGGCCAAAGCCATCCAGCGCAACCGTGTCGGCCTGAAAGACCCGAGAAAACCGATCGGTTCGTTTATTTTCCTCGGACCCACCGGTGTCGGTAAAACGGAACTGGCCCGCGCACTCGCCCGCTACCTGTTTGATACGGAAGATGCGCTGGTTCGTATCGACATGTCGGAATACATGGAAAAGTTCACGGTCAGCCGCCTCATCGGTGCGCCTCCTGGATATGTCGGCTACGAAGAAGGTGGTCAACTGACCGAAAAAGTACGCCGCAAACCCTACTGCGTGTTGCTGCTCGACGAGATTGAAAAAGCGCACCCGGATGTGTACAATGTCCTGTTGCAGGTGCTCGACGACGGCCAACTCACCGACGGTCTGGGCCGCAAAGTGGATTTCAAAAACACCATCATCATTATGACCTCGAATATCGGGGCGCGCCAGTTGAAAGACTTCGGCCAGGGTGTGGGTTTTGCCACCAAAGCGCGCCAGGAAACGGCGGAGGACAATGCCAAAACGATTATCCAGCAGGCATTGCGCAAAACGTTCTCCCCCGAGTTCCTCAACCGCGTCGACGACGTGATGGTGTTCAATTCGCTGGGCCGTCCGGAAATTTTCAAAATCATCGACAACGCCCTGGTAGGCCTGATGAACCGCCTGAACAATATGAAATTCACGCTCAGCCTCACGGATGAAGCCAAAGATTTTGTAGCGGAAAAAGGATACGATCCGCAGTTTGGCGCCCGTCCGCTGCACCGCGCGATTCAGAAATATGTGGAAGATCCGCTCGCCGAGTTCATCCTCAGCGAAAACCCGGAAGAAGGTGCTGCCATGGCCGCCGTGCTCAATGAAGCGAAAGACGGCCTGGTGATTTCGCGGGAAGAGAAGGAGGACAAGCCCAAGAAAAAGAACAAACCGGTGGGTACAGACGATAAAGAAGAAGTGAAGTAAATATGATGGAATAGGAAAATCCCCTTGTCGTGGTATGCGGCAAGGGGATTTTTTTTGTACCGGCGGCTTTAGCCGCAGGATGTAAAACGGGTAACGTGGCATCCGGCAGCTAAAGCAGCCGGTACGCGACAACGGTTTGCGCGAGCCGTGGGTTGATTACGCTTTGTCAGGTCTTCTCCACTTTCCCACTTAGCCCAGGCGCAGCGCCGCCGCAGTGTCTCCGACCTGCGGCATATGTATAGCAGGATAAATCACATCTCCAAAATGACGATTTTCCGGTGCACGTTCCATTTGGACGGTTTGTATTGTATGGCATAGTGCTGTACGTTTGCCGCAGGTCGGAGACACTGCGGCGGCGTGGCGCCTGGAGTAATGGGGAAAGGGAGTAACTTGCCTGGGTCAAAACCGGGTACAGCGTAAAGTTTTTTGCAGGTTTTCAGGCTTATATGGGATATATTTACCCTTAATGAACTATTCCACTAAAAATGATGAAAATGAAATTTAAATTAAACCCTAAGATCAGTGCTAATCGCGCTACTATTTATAGTTTTTATGCTGCTATAATTGGCCTGATCCTCACTGCAATTTTTTCTTATATAACCTATGGTCTAGCGGATACAGCGAATGACATAGCCGCTAAGTCGCTCCAATTGAGCGAAAGTGATACTCTTCAAAACCTCCAACTGACGAAACTAAGTGAATTGGCAGTAACTCAAGCCCGACTAGTCAATATCCAAATAGATCAACTTGCCGAAATAAGAGAAGAGGTTAAGTTGCTGCGGGCTCAACTTGAAACTACTACAAAGCACTACAATCTGGCTTCCAAAAGTGAAGCAGGTACTCAAAAAGCAGGAAAAATTAGGATATTAAAAGCAATAAGTGATTTCGATCAACTGGAGTCTATCGGAAGTACTGACACCGCCTCTTTGAAGTCGCTTGCTGACTACCAAAGACCTTGGTTTTTATCGGACCTCAAAGCCATGCTTCTAAAAAACATAGGAGAGCCATTTTTAACTACACAATCTGGTTTACATAGGCAGTGGGAGGAAATGGTGGTGAAATGCAATTCCATGACTGATTTAATTAAGAATTTTAATTCTGATGACCCGAAACTGATAGAAAATATTAACAAAGAATATCATGCTTTCATCGATATATTTGAAAAGTTTAGGCAAAACAACCTCAACTTACTGACAATTCAATAGAGCGAAAGATTTGCATTACCGCTTTCAACTTCTTGCCACATAGTTCGACCATTTCTCGCAACCGCATACGGCAAAAACACCTCCGCCATCATCGCCTGGCCAGAATCCACAATTGCCGTTTGCGCCACTACTCAGTCCCGAATAATTCGCCAGGCGACACGCCGAAAGAATCCAACACTATAGCGGCACAAACTACATCCGAAACTAATTAATCAGCAGATTAGCGCGAAGCATGTGGATTTTGGTCCCGAATTGGATGGCGGAGACGAAGTGGTCGAGGATGTAGGAGAGGATCATGGGTTGTGTATTTTGATGGTGTGTGATTAGGTTGTTTTATCAATGCTGAGGTTATAGTCGATGTCTTCAGGCGCCGAAGGGGGGAGGCAATTTTTGACCGGAAAGTTGAATGTCATACAAAATGGGATATATTTGCCCGAGTTGTAACACACAAATCTTACATTTACCCAACCTCAAACCATGACCTATTTGATACGCATAGTTGGAGTTATTCTACTCCATTGCTATTTATTGACAGCCAATCAAACTGCTAATGCTACTGTATTAATGATATTGGTGTCACCCCAATTCGTTATAATGGGTGCCGATAGCAGAGTTAACTATATAGACCTGTCTACTCATCAGGAAACAAGTGGAGACGCAGTCAAAATATTCAAATCGGGAGAATATTTTTTTGGCCTTGCCGGGATGGTTGGAAACCCTGGAACAAACTTTAATCCTTCACACGTCATTCATAAACACTTAAAAACCAGTTCTAATTTCAATGATGCTATAATAAAAATAAAAAAGGAGATTCAAGAGGAAGTATTGACCGCACTTGAAAACCAGAGGAAAACTAATCCAAAAGTTTTTAATCTTAATAAAAATAACCCTGGTAATATTCTAAGCATTGGAATTATTGGGATGGATAATGGGCAACCCATGGGATACATGTTAGGGTATCAGATAACAGGCTTTGATCCTTTAACGCTCAAAGAAGAAGAATTAATTTGTCCCGGTTCTGCATATCCCAACGGGATGGCTACCATGTATGTGGGCGAAACAGAGGCAGTCAAAATTTATAGTGATTCTTTGAAGGCAACAGGCCAAATTAGTCACGATCCCATTGATTTCATCAACAATTCGATTGCACTGCAAGCGCAATCAACACCTAAAACAGTGGGCTTGCCAGCTGACATTGTAGCCATTAATCTACATGGAGAAGTAATTTGGATACAGCAAAAAGTAGGCTGCCCAATAGAAATGGATTAATTTTTTGACCATCGGCAAATAAAACCACATGGACCCAATCATTGAAGCAATCTCCAAATTAATGCCACTCGGTGCCTGGTTTGAGAAAATGGGATGGGGGAAGGAGTTGGGGGAAGCGGTAGCGGTTGTTATTGTAACATTGTTACTCGGGGCACTGATTTTCTGGGTGACGAGGCTTTGGAAGCATTACGAAAATTTGAAAGCCGCCCGAAATTTAATGCCGCAGTTCGATGAGGCTTCAATCAGACAAGCCAGGCGTTACTACATTCCTACTCAATATCAAAACGCCTCACCTACTAGGCAGGAAGAACCGGGATTTACACATCAGTATATTGCCCGTGCAGAACTAATTCCTTTTTTCATAAATAATGCTTTTAATACAAAGGTTGAAAGTGAAAGATTTTACCTCATACTTGCTGATTCGGGCATGGGTAAAACAACCTTTATGATTAATCTTTATATGACCTATCACTCATTTTTTAACCATAAAAAGAGGAGAAAAATGAGACTATTTAGGTTTTCGCATCCGGATACACTATCTGATATAAACGCTATTCATGGAAATGAGGCCAGGAATACCATTCTACTGCTTGATGCTTTAGATGAAGATCCAAATATTGTTTCAAAGAATCTAGCAATGACGGACACCGAGGCTTTTCAAAACAGATTGGATGAAATCATTAACGCAACTAGAAGTTTTTGTGAAGTAATCATCACGTGTCGTACTCAGTATTTCCCAGGGCAAGAGAACGATCCTTACGAACTGACGATAAAACGTCCTGACGAAAAAGGTTTTTACACCCTTAATAAAATTTATATTTCTCCATTTAGTGATAAAGACGTTAAAAGGTACCTTAATAAGAAATTCGGGTTATTTGGATGGATAAATCATAAAAAGAAACGTGCCCTAAAAGTTGTCCAAATGTCTAATCTAATCCTTGTACGTCCAATGATTCTTAGTTATATTGATTACCTTATTGAAGAAAAAGAATCATTTCAATCTATTTATGAAATTTATGAAACTTTGGTAAACCGTTGGTTAATTCGTGAAGGGGAAAAGCGTAAAAAAAATGCTGACCGAGTAGATTATATTAATAATCTAAGAAAAGTATCAGAAAAATGTGCATTAGAAATCTACCAAAATTGGCCTATTCGAACATACTTAAAAAAAGAAGAGGCAGTTAAAATTGCTCATAACAATAATATTGATCTAAGAGCAGAGGAGATAACCGGACAGTCCTTACTTACTTGCGATGGCGATGGCAATTGGAAGTTTGCTCACAAATCCATTTGGGAATTCTTTCTAGCAAGAGAGGCAATTGAGAATTTTACATTTTTTAAAAGTTTTAACTTCTTTGGAATGGATATGGCCTTCCATTTTTTTGAAGAACGCAATAAGTTAATGATATTAGGGATTCCAGCAGGGCGGTTAAAACGTGATCCAAAGTTATATTCTTTTTTTTGGACGTTGTATGCTAATCCCTTTGAAGCCTCTATTCCAATTAGCAGTAAAAATATAAATAAAGAGGTAGGGGTTTTCATTTTAAAAACGCTAACTAATCCAACCATTCTGAAAGGTGCTTTAATATCTTTTTTTTACACCATTTTAAAAATGGAAAAAAGAGAGCAAACTAACTTAGAGTCAGGTGCCAAAGAAATAGCCAAAATAATTTATAAAGCACATAAAATTACACTAACTGCTGATGACGCTAACCAATTAGCCAATGCTTTGAATGATAAATATGGTTTCGAGCAATATAGCCCAGAAGTTGGTGATTCGCCTGATTTTTCAGGATTCCGTATACTTAGTACCCAAGAACATGAATATGCTCTTCATTTTTCCGATCGCCCACTACTGAATGTTGGGCTCTTTTTGCCAAACTAGACACCCCGCTGGTGCGCAGGCTTTACCTAACCCACAAAAACCAAATATAGCAACCGACTACGGCGTTGGTATCGAGTAAAAACCTACCATTCATCGCGTATACGCCGTTGTTGGGCTACTGCATCTCCTTGCCACTGGAGTTTGCCGGCCAAGTCCGAGAAATCATACAGAGCCTTTTTGCCGTTTTTCACAGAAGATGCAGATGTTTGCACAATTTTCACATAGTCGAGGCTTTGCAAAAGTTGCAACAACAGGGTGTATTTGCCTTCCTCTACACTCAGAATGACTTGTTTCATGACTTTTATTTTAGAACAAAAATAGGGTTTTTGAGCGATAAAGAGCAAAAACATTTACGCCTTATCAGGACTTCCCCAAGCTCTCACTTCGCCCAGGCGCAGCGCCGCCGCAGTGTCTCCGACCTGCGGCAAACGTATAGCGGATATTTCATTGGTACCGGCACCGCATTTATACATCCGCGAGCGATCGCCAACTGCGAACCTCGTATCCGCCACTGCGTTCCTGCTGTTCGTCGCCTGCGTAATAAACAATCCCGCCATTTTCCGCTGATTGTAGCGTATTCCAGTATTTCAAGCCTTTCAGCCAGTCACTTGTAATGGTATATCCGCTTTTCACCTCAACTGGGCGAATATGCAAGCCATCGTCGATGAGTACATCAATTTCTTTCCCCGATGGTTCGCGCCAGAAGTACATATTGGAGCGTTGCCCTCGGTTAAAGCGTTGTTTCAACAATTCATTCAAAATGAAATTTTCAAAAATGGCGCCACGATAAGGATGTTGCACCAGCAATTCCGGCATTTGAATACCCAATAAGGAGCAAGCGAGACCTGTATCATAAAAGTATAATTTAGGTGTTTTGACAATACGTTTGTTGAAATTCCGGAAGTAAGGCGGTAATAACCAAATCAGGTAACTGGCCTGGAGGATTCCCATCCAGGATTGAATGGTTTTGTAATCCACACCGACTTCTACGGAAAGGTTGGAATAGTTGACTTCCTGGCCAATTCTTCCCGCACACAAGGACAACATTCGCTCAAAAAGCAACAAGTTTTCAATGTTTTTTATTTGCCTCACATCGCGTTCTACATACGTGCGGACATAGGACGGATACCAGTCCGCCGGCGGGATTCCGTCTGCTTGTACAGGTGGGTAGGAACCTTTCCACAACAAAGTATTGAGGTCATGTAGAGCGTTTGGCACATCGCTCAATTCAGGGAGTGAAAAAGGTAATTGTTCTATGAAAGCCACGCGGCCGGCCAATGACTGGGTCACCTTTTCCAGCAGCAGGAAATTATTCGACCCGGTCAGGATGAATTTACCTTTCCTTGGGTCTTCGTCCAGGTTTTGCTGCAACCAGGATAATAATTCAGGTGTCCGTTGAATTTCATCCAAAATTGCGCCGTCCGGATAACGTTTCAAAAACTGGATGGGATCTTCGAGTGCGAGATTGCGGTCTGATGGCGTTTCCAGCGAAACATAGGGTTTGTTCGGGAAACATTTCCGTGCAAGCGTGGTTTTCCCGCTTTGCCTTGGGCCAATAATTGCCACCGCTTTAAAATGCGTGGACAATTGTATTAGTTTTTCTTCTGATTGCCGATGGATCATTTTGCGTGAATTAGGAATTCAATTCCTAATTCACGCAAATATAGATAATGATATTGTAAGAAAAAACAAAAATTTCTAAACGACGTTACCCCAGTTCCCATACTTATGTAAAAAATCCAAATATGCCAGTACTCGCTTCCATCCTCAGTTTTGTCCGAAGCATTTGGCCCCGCCTCCAGGGCATCAGCACCCGGAAAATCAGGTACTCCAATGATGGCCGCAGTGGATACGTCCACTACGAAAGTCCGGAAACGATTTTTACGCTCTACTTTGAATTCGGCGGTGGCGATGTGGTGGCATGCATCGATATTCCCGACCGGCAGCGTTGGCAAAAACATACCGGCCTCCCTGTGGAACAGCGCGACGAGGTGTTGAACTTCATTGGCGAGCAAGTCGTAAGGGACCAGACGCAGGGCGGTTCCTTCAAAACAGAAGGGAACTGGCTGAATATTTATGCCTGAGCCGGCATCAGACAATCTCCAGGCAAGCCGCACGCAACAACTGCATGAACTTCAACCCTTTCTGCTCCGCAAAAGCCATATTACGCTCCGGGATTCCTTCCGGGTCCGGATAATGCTCTAAAGCCCTGGTAATGCTGTCTTCTCGCAGCAGATGCAACATAGGATAGGGAGAGCGGTTGGTGTAATTCGTGGGATCATCGTCCTTTGTTCCTGCAAAGCGGTATTCGGGGTGGAAACTGGCGACTTGATAAACACCTTCGTAGCCCTGTTCGGCAGACAAGTCTTCGGCCAATTCGACCAGATCGAGGTAGGCCTCAAAATCCGCAAAATGCCCGGGAAAGATAATAAGTGTCGTTTCAATATCCTCCATTCGGTCCAGGTGGCGCAATTCTTCCACAAATGCCTCCAGGGCACTTTCCACTGTGGCCTCCGGCAATACCACATACCGGATGCTTTTCCGAAGCATAGCCTTGGCTGCAAACGGGCAAAAATTGCAGCCGATAACTACAGAGTTGATCCACTGGGTGGTCTGTGCAATGATGATGGAGGGCGTCAAAGGCATTTTGTATGATTATGAAGTACAAGTATGATATTAATTGATATTGGGATATTACCACTCAATTTATTGATTGTCAATAGAATATCCCAATATCTTAATATCTCAATAATTTTGCCCAATACTTATTTCTCAAACTCCACAATATACTCCGAGCAATACTTGCCCAGATCGGAATATTTAAAAAACAGCCGGGCGCGTTGTCCCAGGCGTAGCGAAGTGTGCTTCCCGGCAATGTCTTCTGGCGTGTTCATGGGTTGCAGGGAGGGATACCACATCGTATGGCCGGGCTTGTCGACCAGCAATTGAGGTTTTGCCCAGTCCTGGGAGTTGTTTCCCGCACCCAGATCGGGGTGTGGATTGAACGAAATGAACAATTTACTACCCACCCACGACTGCCCCGTCACGTGCCCCATCAGCATCACCCAGCCGTTCAGATAAGTATTCCAACTGACGGACGGCCCCCAGTGAAACCCGCCGGTAGGCGACGAAGCCGGACCGCCGCCTGCCTGCATCGGAATTTGAAGTGCAGCCACGGGTTTGCCAATACCGTCCCAGGGAGCGTTGAAGCCCTGTCCGTCCCAGCGCTTGGCCTTGCCTTCCGGTTGGTCGAGGTCTGCCAGCGCGATACGGGCTACGCTGATACATTGTCCGCTCCATTCGACGGCCGGATCGTAGTGCGCGGAGTCATAAACGCCCGGATAACCATATTCGCCGTAAAAAAGATAGAGATAATCGCCCACTGCCACTGCCGAGGGGTCACCGACACCACCGGCAAAGGTTTTGGAGGTATTGTGCGGTTTCAGGATCATGCGGGCTTGTTTGTCCTCCAGGAAAAGGCCCTTGTTCTCCCAGCTCCAGCCGCCATTGGTCGATTTCATGATACCGATGCGACAAACGGCAGCGGGCGTAATGCGATCGGTCAGACCGAGGGGCCAATTTTTATCGATGTAGCCTTCGCCTGTTTCAGCGTTGAAAGGCAGGGTTTCGGGGTAGTTTTCATTGTGATAAACGGCATAGAGTGTGCGCCCGGTAGCATCTTTGGCGTCCTGGTACACTGTTTCGAACCAGACGGCGCCGTGGAGGCCCGGCGTGCCGATGGGCGCATTCAGGGGAAGTTTGGGTTCAATATAGTCTTTGGCAGCCCTGCCGAACACCTCGTCGGCATGGCTGCCGCTGGCAAATTTCAGGTCGCGTGCGGCGCCCCACACCGGGTCTTCACCGTATTTGCCGGGAAAAATGCGGAGCGTATCGCCTACCCACACTTCCGCCATGTTGCAATCGACGAAATTGTTGAAACGAAAGGTATCGGTCTGGATCAACTTGAATTTCGGCGCCGCGAATGCTGCCGCCTTGGATGGGGCGTTTTGCTGACAGGCCACACAGGCCGATAGAACGAGCAGGAGCAGATGTCTCATATTTTTTTGGACAAATATAAGAGGAGATGACAAGAATCAGGCGCAACGCACCCTTGTGCTGTACGTTTGCCGCAGGTCGGAGACACTGCGGCGGATCATGAGGGCGGCTAGTCTGTTATCTGAAGTTTGCTGTTTTTTTTATCTCTATTCCTTGTCTTGAAGCCCTAAAAGGCATTAGTTTCAAAAAGTGTTACTATATTTGTATTTCATTTATAAAATAGTAATACTTTTTTATGTTTTTACCACGATTGATACTCCCTGAGTTGGTAGCGCATCTCCCTAAAAAGCAAATTACCATACTGACCGGCATGAGGCGCACGGGCAAAACCACCCTGATGAAACGGCTCATGGAATTATCGGATATTGCTCAAAAAATCTTCTTCGACCTGGAGCGGATAGACAACCGCGAGCTGTTTTCAGAGAAGAATTATGAGGCGGTCGTTTACGCGCTGGAGCAGAGAGGTATTCGCTTTTCAGAAAAAGTACTCATCTGCATGGATGAAATCCAGTTGGCTCCCAACCTGCCGAGCGTAGTAAAATATCTTTACGATCACTACGATATCAAGTTTATCCTCACCGGATCAAGTTCGTACTATCTCAAAAATCACTTCGATGAGTCTTTGGCCGGAAGAAAGAAGATTTTCGAGATTTTTCCGCTTAGTTTCGGAGAACTACTCGATTTTAAAAGCGTCGAGCATGTATCTCCGGGCGCCGGTTTTGCGGAAACGCCCTTTTCCCGGTCGGAATACGAACGCCTGAAACCCTATTATGAGGAGTATGTAGATTACGGAGGGTTTCCCGATGTAGTGCTGATGCCCAACATCCGGGATAAAAAAGATATGATAGCCGATATTTTAAGTTCCTATATCAACTACGACATCGCATCGCTGATGGACTTTAAAAAAAGCGAAGAGGCTTACAAACTCATCAAATTGCTCGCCGTACGGATAGGAACCCGTTTGGAAATTTCCAAAATCAGCATCCTCACCGGTATGTCTCGCTATTCCGTTGAAAACTACCTTCATCTTTTCGAGCAGTCTTACCTCATTCGCACCATACCGGTGACGGCTACCAGCCCTGACCGAGAAATCGTGAAGGCAAAGAAACTCTATTTCTTAGACAACGGCATTGCTTCTATGTCGGCGGAATTGAGCAGCGGAGCCAAGTTTGAAAATGCGGTTTTCAATCAACTTCACCACTTTGGAGAGGTGTCTTATTACGCGCTCAAAACAGGCAATGAGATTGACTTCATATTAGATAAAAAAAGTGCCCTCGAAGTGAAAGAGAGACCCACAGAGGCACACCTCAAAAATGTAGAATTACTGTCCAAAAACATCGGAGCCGATAAATGCTATGTCGTAGGACGCTACCCGCCGGCGCGCATTTTTCCGGGCTTTGTCTGGGGGGGTACTATCCGGCCTACACACAAGGAGTAAATCTTCACCACACCTCCGAGGGTAGCTTCCCGAAGCGCTGCCGGCAATTTCTCTAATCCAAGCCGCTAAAACCAATGAAAAATGCCGGGCACCTTTACAGCGTCCGGCACTTTTCGTTTGAACTCGATAGCCAGTTGTCCCTTATTTCGCCACCACCAATCGCTTGGTGATGTTTTCCCCGTTTCGCCTTGTCAGGTCTTCCCCACGCGCTCAATTCGCCCAAGCGCAGCGCCGCCGCAGTGTCTCCGACCTGCGGCAAACGTATAACAGGATATTTCACTGATACCGACATCGCATCTTACACAGAGCTTTCCAGAATGATTTATCGTATGATTCAAAACGATTTATCGTGAATGGTATATTGCTGCTGTACGTGTGCCGCAGGTCGGAGACACTGCGGCGGCGCTGGGCTTGGGTTTCGTGGGAGTGGAGCGGAACACCTGCCGAGGCAGCAAATTAATTATTTTAAATAAAAGTATGCTATATCGGGCTGCAACTATGTATATTTGCATGCTTACAGCCCGATATAGGATGCTTTTTTGAATGATTCGGGCTATCCATCTGTTCAAATATAGTCTTATGATGATTAAAAATCTTGTTGGTAGGGAACCAGAGCAAGCTGTTTTACAAGCAAGCCTAACTTCTCAGGAAGCAGAAATGATCGCGGTCATTGGCAGACGGCGTGTTGGTAAGACGTTTTTGATAAAAAACACCTACGCAGACCGTATTGCATTTGAAGTAACAGGCGTTCAAAATGCTGGTATGACGGAGCAACTACAAAATTTTGCGTTCAGGGTCAATAATTTTTTTTATAAGGGCAAAGCCAAATTGAAGCCTAAAAATTGGCTTGATGCCTTTCAAATGCTCATTTTAGCATTAGAAAAGCAGAAATACACTGAAAAATTCGTTGTATTTTTAGATGAACTCCCATGGTTCGATTCTCGAAAATCTGGTTTTTTACGGGCATTGGGTTTCTTTTGGAACAGCTGGTGTGTTGACCAAAATATTGTGGTTGTAATTTGTGGTTCGGCAGCTTCATGGATGATTGAGCAAGTCGTTAATGACAAAGGAGGTCTGCACAACCGCATTACCCGCCGCGTGGATTTGAAACCTTTTACCTTGCATGAAACCGAGCAATATTTAAAAAGTCGAAACGTCAGGCTTGACACCTATCAAACGTTACAAATTTATATGGTTTTCGGAGGAATTCCGCACTATCTCAAAGAAATACTGCCGGGCAAAAGTGCCATAGAAAACATTGGAGCTATTTGCTTTTCTCCTACCAGTACCTTAGCCAATGAATTTCAAAATTTGTACCCAGCCCTTTTTGAAAATTCAGCCAACCACAGTGCTGTAATTCGAGCCTTATCCAAAAAATGGAAAGGCTTGTCTCGGAAAGAAATATTGGAAACAGCAGGGTTACCCGATGGAGGCAACACTTCTGTGGTTTTGCAGGAATTGTTGTATTCCGGTTTTATCACACTGTATTATCCCTATGGAAAAGTCAAAAGAGAGTTGTTGTACCGACTGACCGATGAATATTCGTTGTTTTATCTCAATTTTATTGAAAACAGCACATGGCAAGGCAACGAATGGTGGCAAGCCTTGAGTCAGACAGCCAGTTTTAAAAGTTGGTGCGGTTATTCATTTGAAAATATCTGCCTTAAACACCTACCCCAAATCAAAAAAGCACTTGGTATATCAGGCATTTATGCAGAAGCCTCTGCCTTTGCTTATGCAGGCACCAAAGACGATAAAGGCTTCCAAATTGATTTGGTACTCGATAGAAAAGACCAAACCATCAACCTGTTTGAGTTTAAATTCTATAACGCCGCTTTTTCCCTTGATAAATCAGAAGCGGCATCCCTTCGGGAGAGAATGGAAACGTTCAGGCAAGTAAGTAAAACCCCAAAGCATATCTTTCTCTCTTTTTTAAGCACTTTTGGCATAAAAATGAATGAAAACAGCTTGGGTTTAGTAGATAATAATTTGGAAGCAAAGGTGCTTTTTGAGCCTTAAAGTTCCATCTACTTACGCCTCGTCAGGTCTCCCCCACGCGCTCACCTCGCCCAAGCGCAGCGCCGTCGCAGGTCGGAGACACTGCGGCGGCGCTAGGCTTGGGCGAGGTGGGAGAACGGAGTAACTTGCCTGGTGGAAAAACTGATGCGGCACAATGAAGGTGGGAAGGGCGTAAAAGGCCGAAAATCGGGCAAAATCCCCCACCCCAACAGATCCGAAGGGAGCTTCCCGTACCGCGCCCGGAAATTCCGGGAAAAAGAACGGTTATCGTCGTAGCCTACTTTGGAGGCCACTTTTGCAATGGAGTCGCAGGCGCGGTTTTTGGGCCGTACGCATTATACACTGGAGAAGGGTTGAGCATCACCGGATGCTCAACCCCTCTTGTTTTGCCGCGCTTGTTTTTCGCCAGGCTGAACGGTGAGGTGCGTGGGCTTGGCATCCCGGATGGGCGCCGCTGGTCCAAAGAAAGTGGTGGGATGGGAAGACCAAGCGGGGCGAAAAATACACCAAGGCGCACACGTACAGCACAAAGCCTACTGCTCACTAGCCCTGTCTGCCAACTAAGGATACAATCGGGAAAAATGAATTGAAAAAATGTTGCAATTGCCGGATATTCCTAATATTGTTTGCTGAATAATCCCGATGATATGGCGATGACTGGAATGGCGTATCTGAACTTTAGTTCGGGGAGAAGGGCTATAGTTAGTAGTATCGTGCTGTACGTTTGCGCGTGGTGTTGAAAAAAACACCAAGCGCGGCGATGGGGCGTCAGTTGTTGGGGTGTGGGAACACCAAGCAAGGCGGAAAAAATAAGCAGGGCTGAGCATTTGATAGTGCTCAACCCTGCTTGTATTTCTGAATCAGGCCTGGCTTACTGCGTTGTGCGCGCCGGGTCAAAAGACACCGGAGCAGCAGGAAGACCACGCGAGGCGGAAAGCGTTCCTGCACCACTGCTCTATTAGTGCCTGCCCACAGCATGTTGTATTACCCTGCCATTCAGGTCGTTGAGCGGCCGGTAGTCATCGTGCAGCAGGGGGGCGAAGCGATTGATTTGTTCCTGTGAGGCTTCCACCGGGGTATCAAAGACGAACCAGGTGACGATTTCCGAACAGGGCGGGGTGGTCAGCGAGCCGTGGTAGGTGTAGTAACCTCCGCCGGACGGCAATAAATCGGCAGGGTTGAGCAGGAATTTCCCGCTAAGGCTGTCTTTATGTTCTGGCAATCCGGCATCAATAAGTTGAGCAAGCGCTTGATGCGAATTTCCGGCCTTGAACAAAACGCCAAGCACCGCCAGCCCTCCGGTTTGTTTGTTTTTATGCACCAGGTGTACTTCCATTGGATAGTACGTTCCGTTGATATTGTGCTCGCTATGGGAATGAAAGTGGAATTGCAGGAGTTCGTATTCGGCATCGCCCAGCCGCAGTTTGTTGTGCTCCTGGTATTCCTCCGGCACTTCAAATTCGATGGTATGTCCGTTATTGATGAGTGCTGATTCGATGGGATTATGGTGAACTTCCGGCCATGGAAGGGACGCATCATTTACCCATCCTTTTATATCGATTGGAGACTGAGCGGTGCCGTCGCATTCCAAAAACGGGTGGCACAGATCGGCCCAGTGTTCTGCTTCTTCCCCATACTCCCAATGCGCTTTTGAATTTTTCTCCACAAAGATATTATCCAGCGCAACATCGCAATCCGAACCATTTATTTCAGCCCTGAACCGGATAGTATGGCTGGTTCGTGTAGCCTTAAAAGGGAGTGAAAACGAACGCCAACGTTTGTCGTCCCATCGTTCCAAATTGGTAATATCTGCCGGCGCGATATATTCGCGTTGTTCGACGTTGTCGACGTCCACAGCAAGGCAGGGAGTACCTGGCTTGGCCTGGTGAATTCTGGCATGCGAACCGGGCTTAAAGAAGCCGGAAATAACGTACATGGAATCGACCATCAACCCCTTGATTTCCTGGCTGATAGCCGGATCGGTACTTCCCCCGTTGTGGTTGAGCCAGGCATAACCGCCCGGGTGGCCGCCCGTTTGCTGATTGGCGACCCGGCCTTCCACCACCGCAATATTCCAGGCATTGTAGGAAGGATTGCCGTTAAAAGTGCCGTTTTGCACCAGATTGGGCACCTGCACCAATACCTCAAAATCGCGATTCACAGAGATTTCCTCGCCGCCGTATCCGAAATAGCAGATGTAACCGGAGTCTGATTTGAACACTTTACCGGAATGTACCCCCCGCTTTTCGCCACGGACGATGTAATTCACCCTGCCGATATACAAAGGCGTGCTGTTCTCCGAGCCTCCTTGAACTGCGCCCGCAGGCAATGTAGCGCCCGCTACTTTTACCCAATCCAGTTTAACATTTTCGGGATTCACTAATACTTCAAATGAAGCGAGCGATTGCTCTTTTCCGCCCCAGCCAATATTACATTTAGCGCTGACGACTTTGCCGGGGTGCTTACCTCCCTCGTAATCGCATCGACATACCGGCAATTGGACGCCGTTTTCCGATCCGCCCATAACGGCATGTGCCGGCATACTTCCTTGAAATGGCGCCCATTGCAACTGAGCGTAAGTGGTACTATTCGACAGCAGCCATAGTGCCGTCAACAGAAAAAAATGGAGTGATTTCATAGATATGAAAGATTGAGTTAAATGTTTTGGGCTGTTGCAGTCCGATTTGTCGTCGAAAATGTTGTAGCGCTTAATAAAACCCTGTACGACTCTCTTTTCAGGATTTTCGGCTTCTTCCCGGTTTCCAACGAAAAACAAAACGTGTTTGCTGGAACCAACGGGTCAAAAGTGTGGCAGGCCCAAGTGACATTTTCCGTCAATCTTGTAGCATTATCCGTCAAAATGAGGGTGGAGGAGAGAAAAACAGGGTGGAAAGACTAAAATCAGGCGCCCATCATCTCAAAAACACCGCCGGCCAGCACCTTTTGATGCTGGTCGGCGGCGTTTTTGACTACTTTCTGGCGCGCAAAGCCTTCCAATCATTTCCCGCTACCCCATGCGACTTAATAAACACGGGTAAGGAGCAAACCAGTAGCCTCCGGTATTTTAGCCACATCCGCGTTAACGCTACTTCTGTTATTTACCTGTTTAATGACCGTTTTTTGCCAATCGGCTGCAAAATTTGTATAGCCTGGAAATAAGACCGGGATGGCTGTTTTAAAATCCACCTGCTTGGTCGTGCCTTCTAAATAAATCAAATTTTTATTCTTATCATTCTTAAAGGCTTGCTGGATTTGATCGGAAGCAGTACTGCCCAATTGGTTCATCATTTTTCCAAGTTCCTTACAATCAAAAAGACTAAACTGCATAACAAATTTTTTACAACTGGTACATGAATTGACCTGCCTGTTCAGTTCATCATCCATCATGTTGATCAATATATCTTTGACGCTGGTGGATGGATTGGTAAAGAAGGTGGAAAGGTTATCCGTATTAGTTGGAAAGCGTTCAAGATCGCTGGCCAGCGCGTAGTCGACATAGGGCGAAAGTGTTTTAAGGTTGTAAAAACTGCCCGCATTACAGTTGGTGCCTACATCAATAAAGTCAATGGATTTACCTCTCACGGATTTCGCCCATGACAGGCACCGTTCCATATCTTTATCTTCCCGTAAAAATTCATTCATAATTCCTATTGGGCTACCATGCCCGGTTGATTTCAGGCCAAACACTTTGGATGGATATTTTTTTAGTACTTCTGTAATCGCAAATGCCATGAGGTCAGCGCGAACACTCGAACTAAAATAATAATCATTCGGAGCCATAGATGGGAATACTGTTAAAATCTTTGCCTTTATTTCCTTTAAATCGTAGGCTAAGATTTTGAAATTATTAACATTTTCTAACCCCCGGCTCTGGTCCTTTTCAAAGGCGTATAATGCAATTTCTTCCAAAAGATCATCTCTGAGCAACAGCACTTCCCTAAAGGTGCTGGTAGCTACTTCGTCGCTATTCATCCACCAGCCAACATCATATTGGCCGGCAGCATCTTTACCAGCATGTTTGTCTCTGATAACCGTTGCGAATACTTGATTAGATGGATTTTGAGGAAAAATACTCTTTTTACTCGGACTGTATCCCAATACTAAAGAACTGGAACTATTTCCAAATATATTGTTCGGATAAGCCTCCATACTAACTGCTCCAACCACCTCAAATTTTCCGGATGAGAAAACCAGTTTGATATAGTTTACGGCATCTTCTAACTGAGGAAATATACCCGTTGTTTTGGAAGGGTTATTTTTATCCCGGACACTCGCTTCGAATACATCTCCAGTCCATTTTCCATTAATGAGGTTATAAGCCCCTAAAACATTGCTACTAGTCAAACCGTACAAGGTGATGGTAGCGCTGGTCGGTTTTTTACTGATATCGTCCGGGAAGGTCATCTCGCCTCTGGTGCCCAGCATTTCTATGACAAATTTGTTGTTATTCGTGGTTTGGACATACTTCATGACCTCCACCTCGGCGAGCGAAAGGATGTTATTATCGCCCGCAATAAAAATACGCACATAGCGGCCCCTGGCAGTCTTTTTAAGCGATTTGCTGGCTTCTCCGGCGCTGTTGAAGGACAAAGGCCCGGGCATGTACTGATTGGCCGTGGTGCTGTTGGCCGTGATGGGGGATTCCGAGACCATGACGTAGAAATTCTGGAGTCTGTCCCAGCAGCAGTCCGTTCGGTTCCATATTTTGATCTCGGAAATATCAGACACGCTCCCCAGATCGACTTCCCACCAAGGGCCGGCGTCTCCGCCGGTATGCGAGATAGTATTGTTGTCATTCTGCCATAGGCCACTGGTATTCCCATCGACAGCCAAGGCCGCCAACCCGTTCGGCTGGCCGGTGGAGGATTGTTTGGCCACTTTCCCTTTGGCTAGGTTCACTTCGACTTCGCTGCCCATCACCTCCACTTCGGCGAGCGAAAGGATTTGGGGTTGGCTGCCGCCCGCGATAAAGATGCGGACATAACGGCCCCGGGCGTTCCCCTGGAGCGATTTTTTAGCTTCTTGGGCGTTGTTGAACGACAGCGGCCCCTTTGCGTACTGCTTGGCCGTGGTGCTGTTTGCGGCGATAGGATCATCCGACACCATGACGTAGAAGTTCTTCAGGCGATTCCAGCAACAGTCGTCCGTTCGATTCCATATTTTGATCTCGGAAATATCGTACCTGCCGCCCAGATCGACTTCCCACCAAGGGTCGGTCTCCCCGCCGGAATGCGAGATGGTATTGTTGCTATTCTGCCATACGCCATTGGTATTCCCATCGACGGCCAAAGAAGCCAATCCGTTCGGCTGGCCGGTGGAGGATTGTTTTGCCACCTTCCCCTTCGCTACGTTACTCACGGCGGCGCTGCTTTGAGACATCAAGGCCAATGGGTGCAAAGCAATCAAGGTGATGAAGTACAACCGAAATGCTGGCAACAGTTTCCTGCGATGACCTTGGAAAAGGTTTTTAAAAAACGTGATTTTAAAAGCGTTCATAATTTTTATTTTACTGGTGAAGATGGTTTTCGCCTACTCTTTTCAGGATTTTCGGCTTCCTCCCGTTCTCCTACGAAGGCTCCAAACAGCGCCCAATAGAAAAACTGACAGCGCAAAAGTGTCCCCATCTCCAGTGACAAAATCCGTCAATCTTGTAGCATTTTCTGTCAAAATGAATCTGTAAATGGCAAAAAACAAGTCAATCTCACGCCCCCAGCAACTCCGATGGCAATTTCCCAAACCGCTGCCTGAAACTCCGGGAGAAGGAGCGGGCATCCTCGTAGTCCGCTTTCGAGGCCACTTTGGCGATGAAATCCTACACGCGGTTTTCTAACAAACGGCGGGACTGAAAATATTTTCTGGACGTTTTCGTGATTGGCTTTAACAATAAGTGTTACTTTGTGTCAAAATATTTAACACAAAGTAGAATATTATGTATCACCGGACCATTTTTACGGTACTGGAAAAACACCTGAACGAGCCGGAAGTAACCGTCATCACGGGGATGAGGCGTTCAGGCAAAACCACCGCGCTGAAATACCTTTTGGAAAAAACGAGCCACGAAAACAAACTGTACCTCGACCTGGAAAGGCTGGAATATCGCCGCATTTTTACCCGAAACAGTTTCAGCGAAATGCAGGCCGATCTCGAATTTTTGGGGTATGACTTTGTCAAAAACGGCGTCATCGCCATAGATGAGGTCCAACTGATTCCCGAGGTAGTTTCGTTCATCAAATATTACCACGACAATTTTCCTGTAAAGTTCTTAGTCTCGGGTTCGAGTTCCTATTACCTCAAAAATCGCATTACCGAAAGTCTGGCGGGCAGGAAGCAGGTTTTCGAGATTTTTCCACTCGATTTTTTGGAGTTTCTGAATTTCAAGGCGGTGGATGCCACGCCATTATTTACACAACGTATGAAACCGTTCCGGCCATTGGTTTTTGCCACTTATCAGCAGCATTACGAAGAGTATTTGAGGTTTGGCGGATTTCCACAGGTAGTATTGGCCGGCTCACCGGAAAAAAAAGAGCAGGCCCTGAACGATATCCTTAATTCCTATTTGGAACTGGACATCAAGATATTATCCGATTACTCGGTAATAGACGACCTTTTTAAACTTGCAACCCTGCTTGCGGCCCGCATTGGCAGCAAATTAGATTACCAGAAAATTGGTGTGCTGACGGGCCTGAGCAGGCACAAAGTCAAAGATTACATCCAATTGTTTCGGGCCACGTACTTTTTGCACCTTGTCGAGCCATACTCGCTCAACCCCGATCGGAACATAGCTGTACAGCCCAAAATATTTATTGCCGACAACGGATTAGTCAACCAGTTTGCCCAGGTTAGCAGTGGCGCGCTGTTTGAAAATGCCATTGCCAACCAGCTGCTCCGGCTGGGCAAGGTCAATTATTTCCAGAAAAAAACAGGACAGGAAATTGATTTTATTTTGGACGAAAAAAAGGCCATCGAAGTAAAGGAAACACCCGGAACGTTCGATTTGAAAACGCTGCAATCGAGGGCCGCCGGCCTCGGCATCGAGGATTGCACGCTGATCGGTCGCTTCCCTCCGGGCGCCGAGTTCTATGATTTTGTATGGGGAGGCTGTGTTTTTTAATCGGGTTGTGTATCACATAGGTCAATCGCCCATCATCTCAGAGGGCAATTTTCCAAACCGCTGCTTGAAACTCCTGGAGAAGGAGCGGGCATCATGAAAGCCTACTTGGGCTGCTACCTGGCCGATGGAATTATAACGCCTGCCTTCCAGCAATTTACGGCCTTCATCCAGCCGCATTTCTTGCAGGTATTGAATGGGCGAAAGTCCCGTTAGCCGTTTCAAATGACGCTGCAAAGTGGAATCGCTCATGGCAAAGGTGCTGGACAAAGCGGATAGGGTCAGGATGTCGCTGGAAAGATGTTGCTGCACATAAATTTCAAATCCTTCGAGCCATTGCTGGTCTTCCTGGGAAACTTGCGGGCGAGTCGTTTCAGATGCAGGCTCTGACTGGGCTTCTTGTTTACGCATCGACTGATTTTTCAACAAATTTTCAATGCGCGCCAGCAACTCCTCTTCGTCGAAGGGCTTGAGCAGGTAATCGTCCACGCCAATGCGGAGGGCCTTCAGTTTATCCAGCACTTCCGCCCGGGCGGTGAGCATGATAACGGGGATATGCCGGGTGGCGTCGTCGGATTTCAGTTTTTCAAGCAATTGGTAGCCGTCCATGACGGGCATCATAAGGTCGGAGAGAATCAAATCAGGGATGAGGGATGAGGAATGAGGAGTGAGAAGCGATGAATGAGGAATGATGAATTTTTCGTCAAGGCTGTTTTCATTCATCATTGACAACGCTGCCTGGCCATTTTCAGCGGTGACGACATTATATTTTTCAGATAAAATCAGTCGGATATAGGCTTGCAGGTCGGGATTGTCTTCTACGACCAGGATAGTTGGCTTTGCCGTATCAGATGTTACTGCTGGCGTGGCGATTGGCGCGGGCACTGACTTCCGGGCGGAATCGAGGATTTTCGGGGTAGTGTCTGGGATTTTTGTATTGTCTGCGCGTTTGACGGGGAGCCATACCCGAAACAGCGTCCCATACCCAAGCGTACTTTCCACTTCAATTTTTCCACCAAACAACTGTGCGTATTCGTTGCAGAGGGCGAGGCCAATGCCCGTACCGCCTTCTGCGGGTTTGTCGGGTCGGGTGGTTTGGAAGTAACGGTCAAACAAATGGGGCAGGTCGTCAGGGTGGATACCGGGGCCGGTATCGGCGACGCTTAGTTGGAGGACGCCGTCGTTCAGCGAGAGTTTGGCTTCCACACGTTCACCCCCAGGGGTGAATTTGAAGGCATTGGAGAGCAGGTTGTTCAGGATTTGTCGGCATTTGGCCTGATCTAAATGGGCCACCACATCATTGCCCAAAGCTATGTCAAACGAAAAATCAATTTGCCTGCTTTCGGCCAGCGACTCAAATTGGGCGAAGTAGCTGCGGAAAAAAGGCGCCAGCTCGGTCGGTTTTTCGTCCAATTCCATTTTGCCCATTTCCATTTTGCCAAGGTCGAGGATGTCGGTGACCAATTGTTCGAGTTGTTTGCTGCTTTGTTGGGCCAATTGCAACAGATTGGATTGCTTGTCGGTCAGTTGGTTTTCTTTCAGGAGGGTGCCGATGGGGCCGAGCATGAGCGTGAGCGGAGTGCGCAGTTCGTGCGAGACGTTGGCAAAGAAGCGGGACTTGGCGGCGTCGAGGGATTTGAGTTGTTTGGATTGATCCAGAATGATGGCGTTTTGGGCGGCAAGTACGTCCTTTCTTTTTCGGAGTTTGATGAAAGCGAATACAAGCAAGATGGCCAATGACAAGGCTAAAGCCATGATAATCAGGGAATTTCGGAGTTGGGCTTTTTTCAGGCTCAACTCCAACTCTTTGGTTTTTTTTTCGGTGGCCAGTTGGTTCTTTTCAAGCTGGAGGTAATGATTTTCTATATCGAATCCGGCGCTTTTGCCTTTAAATTTTTCGTCGTAGTAATGCTCTTTTTTATAAAATTCAAGCGCGCCGATGTAGTCGCCTTCTTTTTCGGCAATGAGGGCTTTGAGGTTGAATATGCGGATAAGCAAATCGTTGAGTTCCAGTTTTTCGGCTACTGTCTGTGCCTTATCCAGATATGTTTTTGCCAACGCCGGATTTCCCCGCCTCCATTCCAGATGGGCGAGCGAATTGAAGGCGTGGGTTTCCATCCATCGGTTGGGTTCGGCTATAGCAAAATGCAGGGTTTTTTGATAGTTAGTTTCCGCCGCATCCCAATCATTATCGGTCACAGCCAAGTCTGCACGCCCAAGGGCGGCTGTTATGATTGTTGGGTATTCGGTAATCTTCACAGGGTCTGATACCGGCATTTGTTCAAGGGCAAGAATGTGTCTTTCCGCTTCATCATATCGGCAGGCTTCGATTGTGTGTCCGACCAGACGGGTGTGTATGTACAAGGCGCTTTTGGCATCGCCAGTACCAATGGCCCTGGCCAGAAGGGCGTTCATTTCCGGCAATACCTCTTCTATCGGGCGGTGGCTCAGGCTTTGCTCCAATTTAGACATTTGCGCATAAATGATAGCCTGGGGGTCGCCCATTTGCTCGAACAAGACCAAAGCCTTGTCAATGTTCACGACCGCCAACCGCCGGTAGCCCAATGCCCCATAATAATTGCTCAGTGTCATATTAGCATTGGCTTCGTCCCGCAAGTTTTTATGTCGGTGGGCAGTTTTCACCATTTCTTCGCACAAATAGATGGCCCCCGGTAGATGATAACCCTTCCCCAGTTTCAACATCAAGGCATGGTAAGTATGGTAGAGGCAATCATAATCCTCGCCGCAGTGGCTACGAACCTGGTCAAGGATGTAGGAGTAAGCAGTATCGCTCCCAGGCTGTTGAAGCCGGGCTTGGATGGGCGGCCAAAGGACATCGGCGGCACTCGTAGCGCTTAGGTTGTTTTGAGCCATAAGCCTGCCCGCTACGCCGCTTGAAAATAGAAGCGATAGAATTAAAAAGTAAGGCAATTGTCGGTTCAAACTACCACCATTGATTTGCTACATTAATTTTCAGGGGGCAAAAGTCCACAAATTCTTATTCATACAAGCATAGAATGAAAAATACGTTTGCCGCACACAGGAAACACCGTTCCTGTTGGTGAACCTGCCGTATTACCTCGGGACGAAAATCCCGGATTATGCGGCGTATTGTACGTCCAATTATCGCCTGAAATGAGTCTGATAGGTTATACTTGGAAATAACTACTGAATTTTGGTACTTATTTCCAAATATAGGGCTATTCCTCGCCGAACGTTTCCGCACAGAATATCGTGGAGGAAGTTCGGTTAGCACAAGTATTGGAGTGAGGGGAAAGGTTAAGATCACTCCCCCATCATCTACGAAGGCAATTTCCCTAACGGCTGCCTGAAAGAATAAGCAGGGTTGAGCATCTTCAGACGCTCAACCCTGCTTATGTTACTGCTCGGTCAAATCTGGCCTAAGCACGCACTCCGCCGTGGCGCGCGGTGAAAACACCGCGCACGGCGTGTGCTTTGGGTAAGGGGAAGACCAAGCGAGGCGGAAAGTGTGGCACACCTTCGAGATGTGCCACACTTTCATATGCCAGTAGAAACAGGCGGCCTCTTACCCTTGCCCTTTGTTTTTTGCCTTTTGATTTACGGTTTCTCCCCTTCTTTCCCCATCGAGATCAAATTCGCAAACAAGCGATATGCACCCGGCACCCCTGCCGGCAATTGCCGGAAAAAGGAAATACCGGTGTACACGAATTGCCCTTGTCCGTACGTCGCCACCAGCAGTGCGCCGTCCTGCGCTTTTTCGTTGGGGTCGTTCAGGGAAAGGGGCGCTGCAAAAGCCTGATCCCATTCCGCCGGGAAGTACAGACCGCGTTCCTGTACCCAGCCGCTGAAATCGGCGGCGGTGATTTTATTGGGTCTGTTCAGCGCCTGGTGCTCCGGTAGCAGCAATCGCACCTCGGACGTTTCGTCGGTGACCCGCTGCCGCGACAACTTCAGCGGAAACGGCGCCAGGCTGGGACTGTTGGCGTTGAAACTGGTATTGTATTGGGTGATTAGCGTACCGCCTTTCTGCACGTATTCAAACAAAGCGGGCTGGTGGAAGATCAGTTGATCTTTCGTGTCATAAGCGCGAACGCCCAGCACGATGGCGTCGAATTTTGCCAGATTATCGGCATC
>JALHMA010000037.1 GCA_022844265.1 Saprospiraceae bacterium
CCAGCAGCAATTAACTGAATGTCGACATTGCCGTGATTGGCAGAAGGTTCTATGGTAATAACTTGTAAATCAATGCCTTCTACAGTATCTTTTACTGCGATACCTTTGGCGGTGACGAGTTCCTTATAGCCACCGACAGGCCCTTGTGCCACTACAGAAACAGCTCCGCTACACAGGAGCAGCACCAGCCCTAACCGCGTGAAATAATGAGATTTATTTACATGCATGTTCAGGTTATTATAAAAAGAGATCAAAAATAGCCTTTTTTTGCTAAATTAAAAGGCATGACAGATAAAAGATTGCCGCATGTGTACCCGGCGCAAGTAGTTTTGAATGAAGCATCTGTATAACAGCCTTAAAATGAAGCATCTAAACCGCTCGACCACCTAAACTTCACAAACCATTCAAACTTGACAATATATTTGTACCCATGGCAGCGCAAAAAAAACAATCAGCAGTGGAAATACACCGCAACAAAATTTATCAGGTATTGGAATGCTTGGATGAAAGCGAACACAAACGGCTGTCAAAGTTTCTACATTCCCCCTATTTTATTAAAACAAAGACATTAATCGGTTTGTACGACGCCTTGATGGCGCTTGTTCGGATCAACGAACCCGGATTCGACCGGCGGGCGGTGTGGGAGAAAATACAACCCGATACCTCGTATGATCCGATTGTCTTCCGCAAATATTGTTCCGATCTGTTAAAATGGACGGAAGTTTTTATGGCGCAGGAAACCCTGATGCAAAATAACAACAAGTCTGATGCTGCTTTGCTCGAGTTTTTGGTGCGCCGAAAAATAAAACCGCTGTACGCCCGCGCTATCCGCGAGGCAAGAGCGCAACTGGCCGAGAAACCTTTCCGGGCGCTCGATGACTTTTACGCCGCTTATCTCATTGAACGACATTACTATGCCATGATGGAATTCGATGTCACGCTTGATAAACGCACCAATATTGAAGCGATTTCCCACCAACT
This sequence comes from Saprospiraceae bacterium, assembly GCA_022844265.1. GTDB lineage: Bacteria > Bacteroidota > Bacteroidia > Chitinophagales > Saprospiraceae > M3007. The sequence continues at coordinate 982 of JALHMA010000037.1, forward strand.
CGACGTTTTTTACTGGATCGAGAAATTGAAATTGTTCAGCGCCCGGCTCAGCCAGCAACGCACCAGTCCGCAGCAATACGAAATGACCGGAATGCCGGAAATGATACAGTTTTTGTCGACGTACCCCGTGGACGATATACCGGAATTAGCGATCTATTATTACTCCTTTCTGACCTTGTATGAGGAAGATAATGTAGCCAATTACTACAATTTGCGCAAATTGTTGGATAAACACGGAAAGGATATGCCCCGCCAGGAAGCCATCGAAATAATCGATTCGGCCTTGCACTACTGTACGGGGAAATTTAACCGGGGGCACCGCGAATTTTACCAGGAATATTTCGATGTGGTTGCCTTTGCGCTGGATCATGATATTTTTTCCCGAAACAATGAATTTGCTCCCTGGCGATACAATAATATTGTAGGTGTGGCGCTCCGGCTCGACAAATTGGAATGGGCCGAGCAATTTGTCGAGGATTATAAACACCTGCTTCCGCCCGATACCCGACAGAATACCTACAGTTTCAATTTAGCCCGGGTGTATCGCTTTCAAAAGAATTACCCCAAAGCCCTCGCCCTGCTGCATGGCGTGGAATACGAAGACATCGGGTATAACCTGATCAGTAAAATGATGCTGACCATTACCTATTTTGAACTGGATGAATATGATGCGCTGGATGCTTTTATCGAGTCGTTCAAGATATTTCTGAAACGCAGTGAAAAAAAGATTTCTGCACAACGCCGCACGAGTTACCTGAACCTGCTGCATTATGTCCGCGCCCTGACGCGTCTTACGCCCGGCGACAAAGCGGCCAGGGAAAAATTGCGCCAGTCCATTGAGCATGATAAATCCATGATTGTCAACCATGAATGGTTGCTGGAAAAACTGGATAAATCGGGTGATAAGTAATGCCTAAAAAACAAGTTCACGATTTGACTAACCCCCGCGCTTTAGCCGGGGGTAAATGAAGGGGGCAAACATATATGGGTTTTAACCCAAAATGGGTGATCTGGGGTTAAAACCCCTTTGGGTTTAGTCTCTTCGATACCCCCGGCTAAAGCGCGGGGGTTAGTCAAATCGTGAACTTGTTTTTTGAGCGTTACTAAGTACTTATTCGTTGTTCGTTATTGGTGTTGAGCGGTTGAGAACGTTGAAAACCCTCCTACGCCTTATCTCCTTCGCCCGTGGGCTATGGCGGTTAAAAAGGCTTCGGCGGGTAAAAGTTGAGATAGCATTGATACTCACTCTGTGTTGACTACATTTCCCTGCAATTTTCAGCAGCAAATAACGTTTTCTCCAAGCCCTCAACCCTCATTCCTCATTCCTCATTCCTCAACAATTATGTCGTCTAAAATCACCCGTTTGATCTTTTTTAGTTTGTTTGGCGCAGCACTCTGTTCACAAGCTGCTGCACAATCAAAACCAAAACCGGCAGGAGAACTTTCTGCAGAAGCGATTCAACAGATCAAACTGGGCGAAGACACGCTTGCTGTGCTGGCTTATGCCGTTGTGAACGATTCCATCGAGCCGGAACGTTTTGCCGCCTGCCGGGCGCTCATCACTGCGCTGGTTCGGACGCTGAAAGTGGAGAATTCGTTCAATTATCAGTTTGAGCGATTGCGCAGCGTATCGATCATGGCGCCGCCCGACAGCAGTTTCCGCATTTTTACCTGGCAACTTTTTGTCAACGACTCCACGTATCGCTATTACGGCGCTATCCAAATGAATCAGCAGGAATTAAAACTGTTCCCTCTGATCGACCGCAGTGCCGATATGCTCACTTTACCCACGCAGGAGCAACTCAGCCCGGAACGCTGGTATGGCGTCATTTACTACCATTTGCGCCAGTTTGATACGAAACAAGGGCGTAAATACCTGTTGCTGGGTTATGATGCCTGTGATTTTTACAACCGCCGCAAAGTGGTCGATGTGCTCAGTTTCGATAAAGCAGGCAAACCTGTTTTTGGCGCGGATGTATTTGAGCGGGATCCAAAACCCGTCGTGCCCGAGCAGCGGATTTTTGTAGAATACGTCGCCGAAGCCTCTATCCGGCTGAACTGGGACGAACATTACCAGATGATTCTGATCGATCACCTGATTCCTATGCCAAGTCCTTACGGCAGCGGTGTCGTACAGGTGCCTGATGGCAGTTACGATGCCCTGAAACTAGAAAAGGGCCGCTGGAAATACATCAGCAAGGTATTCAACGATGTGATGTCAGAAGCGCCCCGCCCCGAACCTGTGCTGGATGATCGGAAAGGCAAGGATATTATGGGGAAGGAGAAGAATTAGTTATGAGTTATGAGTTATGAGTTATGAGTTATTGGTGTTTCAGGCTGGAATGGGGAAATGGAAAGTCTATATTTTCCCCCATTCCAGCCTGAAACACCAATAACTCATAACTCATAGCTCATAACTCATAACTCATAACTAACTCACGACCCCAATTCCGTCGCCCGCTGCAAAGCCGCATTCGCTCCGGCCACAATATCTTCATGCAGTGCCGTTTCGCGGAAAACGCGCAGGGCTGCTTCCGTGGTGCCGCCTTTTGAGGCCACTTTTCCAATCCAGTTTTCGCAACTCAGACCGGCCTGATTGTACAGGTCGAGCGCTCCCGTGAAGGTCTGACTGACCAATAATTCTGCTTCCGATTCTGAAAATCCCATTTGCTGAGCGGCTTCCATCATGGCATTCATAAAAAAGTACACATAAGCGGGGCCGGAGCCGGAAATAGCCGTGGAGGCATCGATCATTTCCTCGCGTTCCACATACAGCGTTTTGCCAGTGGTGTTGAGCAGGTTTTGCACCATGACCAATTCGATGCGCGTCACCGGGTCGGTGGAAGTGAAAGCCGTCACGCCCGCTCCGATCTGGGCAGGCAGGTTGGGCATGGCCCGGATGATCTTGTCCACGCCCAGCGCTTTGGAAATGGTCGCCATGCGCACCCCCGCCATGATGCTCAAAAAAACCTGGCCGGGTTGCACAAAATCGCGTATTTCAGCCAATAATTTGCCCGAATCCTGTGGTTTTACGGATAAAATCAACAAATCCGCTTCTGGTACACAATGCCGCGGATCGCTGAAAAAGCGCCCCTCGTGGGTCTGACTCAGGAGGTTGGCTTTTTCATAGGTGCGGCACAACACCATCATGTTGCCGGCCGGCACAATGCGGCTGCGCAAAAAACTTTGGGCATAGGTGAGGCCCATATTGCCTCCGCCGAGAATGAGTATATTCATGAGTGTTAAGTACTGTGTTATCCAAATTTTTGAATATTCGAGGATGCGAGTATTTGAGTATAAATGATTTGAGGTTTCATTTTCCAGCGTATTCTATGTGTCCTATGTTTTTTCTTCTATGTACCTATGTGGTAAATTACTACAACTACAACACATGAAACAAATCAAACTTCCCACGACCGGTTGGCTTTTATTGACAGCCCTATTTTTCTCCTGCGGACAACAGCCGCAAAGTAATGACAAAAAAACAGAGATGCAGCAACGACCTGCTTACGCTATTGCTATTCACGGTGGCGCCGGCACCATCACCCGGGCCAGTATGACCCCCGAAAAAGAGGCCGCTTACCTTGCCGCCCTCGACTCAGCCCTGCTCATCGGCGAAACGGTGCTCCAAAACGGCGGAACCGCCCTCGATGCTGTGGAAAAAAGCATAACCTTTCTCGAAGATTGCCCGCTGTTTAATGCCGGACGCGGCGCAGTATTCACCCACGAAGGCCGCAACGAACTCGACGCCAGCATTATGGACGGCACTACGCAAAAAGCGGGCGCCGTGGGTAGCGTGATGACCGTAAAAAACCCCATCCGGCTGGCGCGTGCGGTGATGGATAAGTCGCCGCACGTATTCCTGAGCGGACGCGGCGCGGAACAGTTTGCCATTGAAAATCAAATAGATACGATTGATCCCAAATGGTTTTATACGGAAGACCGCTGGAAATCCCTGCAGGAAATGCTCGAAGCGGAAAAAACGAAAGGTAAAACGGGCAGCCTGGAGCCGGAAACCCGCGACTATAAATTCGGCACCGTCGGCTGTGTGGCCCTGGATAAACAAGGACACCTGGCGGCGGGTACCAGCACAGGCGGCATGACCAATAAACGATGGAACCGTTTGGGCGATACGCCGGTTATTGGAGCCGGAACCTATGCTTCCGACGATGCCTGCGCAGTATCCTGCACCGGTCACGGAGAATTTTTCATCCGTTATGCCGTGGCCTTCGATGTCTGGGCGCTGATGTCGTACAAGGGTTTGTCGCTGGCCGATGCCGCAGATTTTGTCGTCAATAAAAAACTGGTGGAAAAAGGCGGCGAAGGCGGCCTGATCGCGGTGGATAAAAACGGCAATATCGCGCTGCCCTTCAATTCTGAAGGCATGTACCGGGCTTATGCCAAACCCGGCGAACGGAAGATTTTGATTTATAAATAGGAAATAGTATGGAAATAAATACCGCACAAATCATTGTAAATGAGCAAATTGTACTCGCTCCTTTTCAGCCGGAAGACAAAGCCGCCCTGATCCGCTACCTCAATGATCCGGTATTGTACGCCAATACCCTGAAAGTGCCGAACCCATATACCGCGCTCCACGCGGAGGAATGGCTACTGCGGGTAGAATCGGAAAAGGAAGCGCCGGGCGGTATCGCCAACTGGAGTATCCGGCACCAGGAAGCAGGACTGATCGGCGGTATCGGCGCTTTTCTCAAAGCCGGTCTGGATGGCCACCTCGACGAAATCGGTTACTGGCTGGCTGAGCCTTTTCGCGGCCGTGGTATTATGACCGAAGTGGTGCAATGTTACACGCAATGGTTGTTCGATACGCGCCCCGCTCTGGTGCGCATCGAGGCGGGCGTTTTTGCCCACAATCCCGGTTCAGCAAGGGTATTGGAAAAAGCGGGATTTGTGCAGGAAGGATTTGCCCGCCTGTTGCACCAAAAAAACGGCGCTTATATCGATGCTGTTCTGATGGCGAAACTTCGTTATTAGTTATTAGTTATTCGTGGTGGTAGTGGGCCATCTGTACAAATTCAGGACATTCGTTATTGTGTAGCCCAACATTTGTACAAATGGCCCACTACCACCACTAATAACCAATAACTAATAACTAATAACGACTTTCCGCTGCACTGCCCCCCTCTCCGTTGCAAAATCCAGCCAGTAAATCCCTTGTGGATATTGTGCCAGGTTGGTTTGGAAGACAGCATGGCCGGCGGGCAATTCCAGTTGACGGGTTTGCAAAGTGCTGCCTTGTGCGTTTTTCACGGTGACCAGCAGGCTGCCTCCGGAAAAACCTTCCAGTTCAGTCGTTAATGCCGCAGTAGTAGGATTGGGATAAACGCGTAAGGCACTCGCCCAGCCCGGAACCGGTGCGCTGACGATGCTCGAATCGACCACCGCAGTTACCGGAATTTGTTCGCTGGTGCATTCGTAGCCGTAAAAATCAACTTCCCAGTTGAAGAAATAGTAATAACGCTGGAGGCCGAAACTCGAATTTTTGATACTGACCACATCATCGATGACATAAGGGAAAGTAATGCCCTGATTGCTGCGGTAGAGTTGTGGGCCGTCACTGCTCAGCGAACTCTGATTGACGCTTTCGTCGGTGGTCAGCACAAAGTCATTGCCGACGGGAATATCAAAATCAAGGTCGATAACGGTGGTACCGACCAGCAAATCGAAGGTTGCGGACTGTATGACCTGTCCGTCGCTGTTGATCAGGTCGACTTTTCTTTTACCCGCTTTGTTGGTATATACCTTCGTGCTGTGCAGTTTAAACGGTGCAAAACAGTCAAAAATAAGCGTTCCATTGTAATTGTTGTCGCTGTTCACAGCGCCTTCGTGGTCGACCATTCCCACAAACTGGTTCGGCGTATCAAAAGTGGAAGTGCCGGAAACCCAATAAGTGGTCGTTTCGCCGAGGGTCGGCGTTTCAAATATTTCACCGGAAAAAATGGGCGTATCATCGCCCGCGTTGGCGTACCAGTTCAGATTTGTCCCGCTCGCGCTCAGGGTAGCGCTGCCGTCTACGGCAATCGTATCGCCCACAACCGTCGGCGCTTCGCCAACCAGCACGTTGACGGAGACTGGCGCAGAGATAAAGTTGTCACAGAGTCCCTGGGTGGTAACGGTGTAAACGCCCGATTCGTATGCCAGGATACTTTGTGTTGTTTCTCCATTGCTCCACAAATAAGCAGCAGCCGGAGAGGAATTCAGTTGAACAACGCCGCCTAAACAAAAAACGGTGTCTCCCGCAATGCTCAGGCTGGGTATTTCCACCGGGTCAACGATGACGCGAATAACATTGGAAACCGAAGAACAACCTTCCGTATTGGTGACGGTCACTTTGTAGTTATCCGTCGCAGTGGCGATGACAGACTGTGTCGTGTCGCCCGTGTTCCAATTGTAAATAAAACCTGCCGGGGCGTCGATGAGCACGCTCTCTCCACTGCAGAAAGTAGTGTTACCCGCCGCGGTAATAGCAACCGGTAGTGCCTGGCAGCCGCCTTCAAATAAAGTAATATATTGATTCACTGCGGGTTGTGACAACACGTCATGAGCGCCGGAAGGCCAGTTAATCACCACCGAGTCGATCTGCGTTTCCTGCCCCATACCGAAATGAATCTGCATGGAATTCATAATACCGTAACTCTCGCCGGAGCGCACTTCCCGCACCTGAATACCCAAAGCGCTGTACAGGTAAATTTTTGCGCCCACGCCGTTGCGGTTGCTTTGCACGCCGCGCAGGTTCATTCCAAAGAAGTTGTTGTCGTTACCGCTATTTAGCCACAGGGCATCCGGGATGTTGCTGGGCGTGGTGTAAATATTGGCGTAACCGCCGTACACATCCTGGAAACCGTCGTTGTTCAGGTCGCCGATGGCATAAGACTCCATGTCCTGGTTGTCAAATGGATTGTTCTCTACCGCAAAGGTTTTGTCTCCGTTGTTTTTGAGCAGGAAATGAGCCGAACCCGCTACCAGAATATCAATGTATCCATCGTTGTCGAAGTCGCGGAAAACGCCTTGTATCGCCGTTCCCTGAATGGTGTTTTCAATCCCGGCCGCTACGGAAATATCCGTAAAATGCCCCGATCCGTCATTTTCAAGCAACTGGCAGGACACATCGTGGTTGGTGATAAAGCAGTCGAAATCGCCGTCGTTGTCGATGTCGCCGAAATCAGCCGTCCAGCTTTGCGCACCGATACGCAGTCCGGATACGTCGTCAATATCCTGCGTGTAAGTACCGTCTCCGTTGTTCAAAAACAACTGATTGATCCGGCGCGGGTCGGTCGGGCTGTTTACGCCCTGGCGGCATTTTGCAATGTAAAGGTCTGTGAGGCCGTCGTTGTTTACGTCGCTCCAAACGGAGCCGTAGTTACCGGAGTTGTCGGACATCGGGAATGTCGTCAGGTCGATCCAGTCCGGCTGAAAAGTAAAAGAACCATCGCCGTTGTTACCGAAAATACGCGAAACGCCGTCGTCGTGGCAGACAAAAGCATCCAGCCAGCCGTCGTTGTTTACATCGAAAAAATTGACGGCCTGCACGAAAGTTTGTGGAGCTACCATCACGTAGGTATTGAAAGCGGAACCGTCTTCATTGGCTGTAATGAACTTGATACCGTCGTAGCTGCCGCCCGACATAATATCGACAATTCCATTGTTGTCCACATCGGCGGCACACATGCCCCACTGGCTTTCATTGGACACCGGGTCCAGTTCCTGTAGTGTAAATGGTTGATTGGGAGCGGTTTGATAGGAAATGGAAAGGTTTCTGCCCTGGTTCAGGCGAACGATGTCGTCCAGGCCGTCGCCATTGACATCCACCACAGCAATGGCAACGCCGCTATAATGGTTCACCGGGGTAAGCAGATCATTGTGTTTTGTGAAACTGATCTGGGCACAAAGGCTTCCACTGAGCAGCAAAGCCAGCGGAAAAAGCAGGATTGGTAAAAATTTCATCAGAAGGATATTATGGATGGATGCTGAAAAAGGCCCGAAAGGTAACAGGAAAAATGATGACTGCACAGCGGGAGCGGCTGTTGGCAAATGCCCGACAAAATAGTGCGAAGTGCGAAGTCGTCAGTGCGAAGTCGGCGTTCTGTTTGGCGGCATCTCTGCACATCAACAATCATCATTAATCAATCATCAATAAAAAAAGCCGCCCCACAACTTTCGTGTGAAACGGCTTTTTTATTTCAAAACACTAACCCGCCTATCGTATCGTCGTCACGTCGCCGCGGTACAGCAGCACGCGGTCGTCGAGGAATTCCACTTCCACAATATAGACGTAAACGCCCGGCATCACAAAGTCGCCTTTGTAGCGGCCGTCCCAGCCTTCCGAAAGGTTGTCGTTATCGGGGAAGAAACTGTTGCGTTCATACAACAATTCACCCCAGCGGTTGTACACCCGCATGAAATTGACCTGTTTCACACCGGCCCCGACATATACGTTGAAGTGGTCATTCTGGCCGCTCGGGTTGTTGGGCGTGAAGATGTTGGGAATGAATACATTGCGATTCGGATCAATATTGATCTGGACGGAACCGGTACCGGAACATCCGTTGGCATCGAACACCACGAGGTTAAAAGTTTCAGACTCAAACGTGTAAACCGTTGGGTTGAGCGCAAGCGGGTTCAGCAACAGATTTGCCGGCGTCCAGATGAAAGTATCGACCACTGCGCCCGTTATGATGGGTTGCAGCACTAAGGAGTCGCCCAGTTCAATTTCGAATTCATTCGGATCGAAACTGACCACAATCGGATCGGGTTCGTCTATCGTGATGGTATCGGTGTATTCGCAGTTGCGCACATCGAAGTAAGTAATGTAGTGTTCGCCGCCGCTGACGGTGATCGGGAAATCCTGCGACAGTTGCACCCCGAAATCGAGGCTAAACTGGTAAGGAGCGCCTGCGCCGCCGAAAATCGTATCGATCACCAGGGTTGTTTCGTCGCCGTTGCAAAGCAGCGGCTCCCAGGGCAGGTAAGCGCCTTGTACCGGCGGCGGATCGCTCAGGATCAGGTTGCTTAATTCGCCTGTGCAGCCCTGCCCGTCGGTAGCGGTAACGGAATAAGTGCCTGAAGTAAGGTTAGAAGCGGATGCAGTGGTACTAATTACATTCGTACCATCCGACCAGGAGTAGGTGAAGGTGCCGAGATTGCCCCCGGTTACGACCACACTCAATGTGCCTTCGCTGCCTCCGAAACACTGGATGTCCTGGCCGGGGCCTTCTTCCAGCAAAATCGGATCAGGTTCTGTTACTTCGGTGCTGTACACACCTGTGCAGCCGGTATTGTCCGTAATCGTGACGATATAAATGCCTGCCGGCAAATTGCTGATGCTGGCAGTTGCTTCCATGTTACTCCAAAGATAGGTATAAGGACCGCCATTGCCGCCGCTGCCGGCAACGGTAGCGCTGCCGTCGTCCAGGCCGTTGCAGGAAGTAGCCGTGCTGTCGAGTGTGGTAAAGGACACTTCGGTCGGGCTAACAATAAACACAGAATCGACCAAGAAACAGTTGCCGCCGTCGGTGATGGTCACCCGGTTGATGCCTGCACAAAGGTCCGTGCGAACAGAATCGGTGCTGCCGCCCTGCCAGACAAAACTGAAATTGCCGGAAGTGGGTGGGGTGGAAGCGTATTGCACCACTGGCACAGCCTGTCCGTCGCAAATGCCGAAGCAGGAAACGCCCTGTATAGACGCCGCTGGGAAAGCATTGACAATAGCCGCAGGCTCCAGCAGGGTGAAATCGCCCGTGAGTGTACAACCCTGCGCATCCGTTACCACCACTGTGTAATCGCCTGCAACCACATCGATCAGGGTGCCGGTAACCTGTCCGCTTGGCGACCACAGGAAGGTATAGTTCGGATTCCCGCCGGTGACGCCGACGCTGATGCGTCCGTCGTCATACCCGAAACAGGAAGGCAACAGGAAAGTCGTATCAGAGAAAGCGAGCGTATCCACGCCACCTAAGGTCAGGGTGTCCTGTATGCCGCAGCCAAAATCGTCGAAAATGGTTACGATATAGTCGCCGCCCGGCAAATTGCAGACTTGTTCGGAGTTGCTGGGTAAGGGTGTGCCGTCGATGGACTGCCAGGTAAAGTTGGTGCCAGTTGACGTCAGTACGGTCAGACAACCGTCGCTGCCGCAGCGCACTGACAAAGAATCGACACCGTCTATGGTCGGCGGTAATGGCAATGCCAGGTCAAAACTCAGCGAATCCTGGCATCCGTTGACATCCGTCACCGTAATAGTGTAGGTGCCAGGAACCAGGCCATTGATAAATGGCGTGACGGCGTTGTTACTCCACTCATACGTATACAAAGGTCCGCCGGAACCGCCTGTAGTGAAAGTACTGATGGATCCGTCATTCTGGAAAGTACAAGTGGGCTGTATCAGACTGATGGTGTCTATCATCAATTCTACGGGAGAATCGATGACCACTGTCAGCGTATCAGCGCAACCAGCAGCGTCTGTGGCCAGCACATTGTAAGAGCCTGCAGCCAGGTCATTGTAACAGGATGATGTTGGAGGGGCATCCACCTGTGTGAAACCGGAAGGTGCCCAGAAGAACAGGTAAGAGCCGCCGGAAGCAGGGGTTTCCTGAACTTCCACACATGCAGTACCGTCATCTAATTTTGCGCAGGTCGTGTTGGTGCTGCTTACCAGAACCAGTTCGATGGAGCGCTGGTTGGTTACAGTTACTTCATCTGTATGAGTACATCCGTTAGCATCGGTGACCGTAACAAAATAAGAGCCGGCGCAAAGGTTGGACAGCAAAAACGGATTGGAATTGCCGGTTCCACCCGGCACAGGGCCTGGCGGCGTTGCTACATCCGGTGTGTATTCCCAATTATAATCATAGGTATTGGATCCGCTGCCGGTAAAAGGCGTACCGCCGGTGGCGGTGTAGGAAATAGAGCCGTCGCAAATACCTGTGCAGGAAGCAGGAGCAATGGTGACATTCTGGTCGTTGATAATGGAGGGTTGTCCCAATGCGCCGGAGGCAACTGCCGTACACATGCTCATGACATCAGTCACGGTTACCGAATAACTTCCTGCTGCCACACCGGATTGTACTGCGCCGGTAGGATTTGGCACACTGGCGGGCAACCAGTTAAATGTAAACTGTGGCGGCCCCGGATTAGGGACGGGTGTGGTGCCGATCAGCACACTGGCTGTCACGACGCCATCGGGTGTGCCATTACAGGTTGGTAACTGGCTGGTGACATCCAGTGCTACGCCAAGCGTCACCAGATCGATGTTTACGGTGTCGTCCAACATCGTTCCGAAACCGTTGTTATCTGTAATGAGAATCCGGTAATCGCCGTTGTTCAGCCCCGGATACACAACGCTTCCGCCCGCAGTTGGAATCGTCATAACACTGACAGCGCCAAGCGGATTAATCATTTGGCGAATGACTTCATAAGGCGGTTGCCCGCCCGTTACGGTCACTCTGATACTGGCGGTACCGGTACAAGTGGTATCAATAACATTCAGGCTATAAGATAAAGGCACGAAGTCGACACAAACCTCGCCGTCTATCGCCGTCAATGCTACTGCTGCACCCGCCGCATCTTCGATATTGATGGCCGATGGGGTGTTGGTAACCAGAAATGGAGAGCATTCTCCCAAAACGCCGATTACATTAAAACAAACTTCCAGCAAGGTCTCGCCATCCGGGATACTGATCACGTTACCAAGGTTTACCTGGTCGTAAATAATCGTTCCCAATAGCCCGTTATTGGTAGATTGGGTGTTCAGGTTGCTGGCATTGAAAGTACCGATAGCCGGGTTTGAGTTTTGTACGTCGATATATTGAAGAATGGTCGGATCCCAGTTCAGCGAAAACGATGCGCCTACCAGGTCGAAATTTTGTACGGTAAGTGGAACGCAGATAGTCGATCCGGGAGGAGACACGGTGTCCGGCAGTGCAAATACCACATTGTCCATGGCATTGCAAACATTCATATTGATGGTGAAAGTATGTCCGCAACTTTTACCGTCTTCTACCACAACGTTGTAAATGCCCGACTGCGGAACAGAGAAAATAACATCCGCGCCATGAAACAACTGGGCAGCGGCCGTTTGTATCACTGCCCTGACCGTCGGATCGCTGGCTAAAGTGATTGTTATGGTGTACACCGCCTGGTTATTCCATTCCGGGTAACCGCCTTCAATACGGAATTTGCCCAGGCAGTCATTGCCAAAATTGGCGGATACGCCGCTTTCCTCGATGGCATTCAGGTAAACAACTTTGAACTCAACACCTGTATTTACATTGACACAGGGTCCGGGCGGTGTGCCTTCAAATCCCTGGGTGGCAAATACATCCAGGGTTAAGGGTGCAAAATGCAGCAAAATGGGTTGTCCGCTGTTAAAAGCATTCTGCAGGCCGCCGTTGTTGTTGAACAGGATGTCGCCATTCGGCTGATCCGTTGCAACCCAGATACCGTTCGTAGCACCCGGCAGGATGCAGGGGTCTGTCAAAACAGTCGCCAGGTTGTCGCCCATTACAGTAGGCGCACAGGTGTAAAATGCCCAGCCGATACCCGGTGGGGTGGCAGGCTGTGGATCGCCCGAAAGATCAAAATCGCCGTTGTGGTCGATTTGAATCTGGTCGTTTCTGCAAAGGAAAATGGTGTCCTGCGGACCCGCAAGATTGGTATCATTGCTCTGACCGTTGAAGGCGCCGAGTTGGAATGTGCCTGCATTATTGCACATCATTTCAGGGCTGCTCCCAGACGGCTGATAAGCAGGGGTGATACGGGTCGGAACTGAGATGTTCTTAGGAACCTGGGCATGGAGGATCGTTGCGGTGCCAAACAGACAGATGAGCAACGGGATTAGCAATTTGTACATGCGTGATGTGTAAGAATTTTTCAAAGAATTGGTGGATGTGTTAACAAAAGCGGGATATATGCCAAATTAGATACAGTACTTTCAAAAAATGCTGTTCAAAGCGGGCAACTTTAACGTATCGGCGGGACACGTGCGGCCCACAAGAAGGGTGCCACATGTACGCACAATGGCCGCAAAAGTAGACATTTGACACCTATCAAACATATCAAATTCAAAACAAATATTTAAATAATATGACAAGTCCCTATTTTGAACGACGCGTCAGAACGCGGCCTTAACTTTATTTATTGCTGTCAGGGCCTCCCCAAATCTTTCCATTCAGGATAATGGTCTCTGTCAAATCGCTCCCGAATGCATAGGGCAGGTATGCTATGGAAGGCATCGGTTTGGTAATAAACAGGTTCGCAACTTTGCCCGGAGCAATACTCCCATAAGAGGCTTCGAGTTCCATCGCACGGGCGCCATTGATGGTAGCTGCCTGAATGGCCTCTTCCGGCAACATTTTCATTTTGATGCAGGCCAGCGCTACCACCAGCGACATCCGCCCGGAAGGGGAGGAGCCAGGGTTGTAATCCGTAGCGAGCACGACGGGCAACCCCGCATCGATCATACGGCGGGCCGGAGCATAGGGAATGCCCAGGAAAAAAGCGCAGGAGGGCAACAGCGTCGGGAGCGTACTACTGTCCAGCAATGCCGCTATTTCAGCTTCGCCGGTGTATTCCAGGTGATCGACGGAAATAGCGCCTGCCGCAATACCCGCCTGTACACCTCCGGTGTAGCCCAATTCGTTGGCGTGAATTTTGGCTTTCAAACCATAGCCGGCCGCAGCCTGCAATATCTGGGCGGTTTCTTCCACCGTGAAAAAACCTTTGTCGCAAAAAACGTCGCAGTAGTCCGCCAGATGTTCTTCCACCACCGCAGGCAGCATTTCCCGGATAATCAGGGCGATATAATCCTGCCGCCGCGCTTGATATTCAGTCGGAACGGCATGAGCGCCCAAAAACGTCGCTTTGATCGGTATCGGGCTGATTTCGCGCAGCCGCCGGATGACGCGCAGCATTTTTAGTTCGCTATCCAGTGTAAGCCCGTAGCCGCTTTTAATTTCAATGGCGCCGGTTCCGTAGCCTATTACTTCCTGCAGGCGCTGCCAGGCGCCTTCCAGCAGTTGCTCTTCCGATGCAGCCTGCAGGCGCCGCGCCGAATTCAGGATGCCGCCGCCCTGCCGGGCAATTTCCTCATAACTCAACCCCCGGATACGACTGACAAATTCCTCTTCCCGGCTGGCCGCAAAAACGATGTGTGTGTGGGAATCGCACCAGGCAGGAAAAACCATACGTCCCGTGGCATCGATTGTTACATCGGCAGTGTCCGGGCAATCGGACATAGGGCCGAAGGAATGAATCAGTTGGTCTTTTACCAGCAAAAAAGCATCGTCCAATACAGGTAAACGGGCCATTTCGGCGCCTTTGACAAACGGACGGAAACTTGTTTCGGCTTGTACCAATGATTTAATATGGCGTATCAGCAGGGTAGACATACTTCAGATTTAATTTCAAACGGCAAAACTATTTACTTTTGGCCGGTCGTTGTGATCTTGTGTGTTCAAAGTGTTTTTTTACCACATAGAGCACATAGTTTTTACCACATAGTTCACATAGGTTTGCCACATAGTTCACATCGTTTTTGCCACATAGTTCAGATAGGTTTACCACATAGTTCACATAGGTTTACCACATAGTTCACATAGGTTTACCACAGCGTACACCTGGCACTATGCGATCTATGTGGCAAACCTATGTACTCTATGTGGTAAAAAAACACGGAAAGGTTTCATCTTTATTCCTTAATACAATGAAAATCAATTGTTTAAATACTTTTTTTGTCGCGACTATTCCGGCTGTTCTGTTGATGTCGGCGATCAGTTGTCAGTCAGCAGCGAGTTGCAAGTACAAACCCGCCCCTGTGTTTGAAGCCGGACTGCCGCATGTAACGGAATACCATTTTGAAAAACAGGGAAGTCAGTCTTTGGAGCGCCTGATGCTCGATACGGGTGTTTTACTGGAGATCAATCAGGAAATATGTAACGAATCCCGCCAGGAATACCGGTTCAATGTGAAAGGCAATTTCAGCCAGTTCCCCGATTCGCTGTGGTTGAAAGAGGCCACCCGCCAATTGGTTTTCCTGAGCACTTTTTCTCCCAAACAGGCTGCCTTCAAGGCATGGGCCGATGTGATCGAACTTCGGCGCGCCGACATGCGCCTCGGCGAAGACCGGGAAGTGGAACCGGGTGTGTTTGTGCGGGTCGACCGTATTTTAAGCCCGGAAGAGAGCACGCTGGTGCTGGTCTTCTCTCAGAAGTGAGAGGTGTGAGTTGTGAGTAGTGAGTAGCATCTCGTTAGGGGACAGAACTCAATATTCTTCTAACTGGATGCCACTCACTACTCACTACTCACTACTCACTACTCACTACTCACAATTACAGGGCCTGAAAAACCAAATCCAAAAACATCCGAGCCGCCAAGCGGGATGCGCTCACTTTTCACCCTCTCACCTTTCTCGCCATCATCTTCAGCGTCTCGTTCAAATCCGGTGAAAGCCGCAGGTAGTAGGCCAGGCTGCCGAAAATCAACACGTAAAGTCCCGAACGATACGTAATATCGAGCAGGTCGTATCCGGTTTTTGGAATAAAATATACGATCAAATATGCCAAAATGCCCGATAACAGGGTATAAAGGGTGTTTCTGGAGAAGGGTTGCAAACGGAATTTCAGCCACACCAGGCCGACGCTGATGAGGTTATAAGAAGAAACAGACACCAGGGTGGCAATGGCGGCGCCGTTGATGCCCAGCCAGGGTACCAGCCACAGGTTCAGCGAGATATTGGCACCAGCCAGAATACTCAGGGAAATAAGCGCATACAGGTAGTATTTGGAATAATACATCATGTAATTGTTCAAACCGGTGCCCATTTCCACCAGGCGGGAAAGGCCGATAAACAATAGTACATATTTTCCTGTAGCCGCCTCCTGTCCATTGGGAATGATATGGAACATGCTGTCTACAGAGGTCCAGGTGGCTCCAAACAACAATACACCGATGACCAACAGGTTGATAGACACCTTTTTATACAAATTTTCCAATGCCGGGCGGTCGTCTTTGGCTAAGTATTCCGCAACAGAAGATGCGCTGGCAGCGTACAAACCCTTGGTGGGAATATCGATAGCGGCTGCGATATAGGCGGCTATCGAATAGATACCGGCGGCTTTCAGGGCAGTCATGGAACCTACCATGAAAATATCCACTTTCGAGGCCAATTGCAGGGCAAAACCGCCGACGGCGCCGAACAGGATAAACTGGAGCAGTTCACGGCGAAGCGCAGGTGTCAAAAATGCCGGTTGTGGTTTCCAGTGCCATTCCCGCAACCAGCGCAGGTATAAAATCAGACACGTAAGTACCAGTGCCGAATGGATGAGCAAACCCCATAATGCCGTTTCGAGGGAAATCCATTGCTGCCAGACGGCAATGATCAGCGCTGGGACGATAATTTTTTGTGAAAAATCAAGCAACAGGGAAGGAACCACGATGCGCTTGAAATTGGAGGAGTAAACCCCCAGGACAACCCCCAGGACATAAAAAAAAGCCAGTGGCAGGGCCATCCAGAAGTAGGTAGGCAACAGCGCGCTGCTGGTTCCTGCCCCATACTGCATAAACCGGATAATATCCGGCCAGAAAAAACTGATGATCAAGCCGCAAACTGAAAATCCGATGCAGCAAAGTCCGATCAGCACAACGACAAACCCGTGGTGTCCGGTCGTTTTATCCTGAAAACGGGGAAAAAAACGAATGGCCACTGTATTGGCGCCCAAGGTAAACAGCGGCAGGCCTATCATACCCACCGATAACAATACCTGTATCAGGCCGTAGGCTTCAAAATCGTGCGGATAGATGAACAGTGTACTGAACGCTCCAATCATTAACCCCACGAGGTTAACTAAGGAGTATTTCATCGTTTGCCGCCGTATTACGCCCATTATTTAGATAATAAGATCGTCTGGTAAAGAAATCGTCCCGAAGGCTTCCGCTTTCGAGACGATGCAAATTTCTTAAAAATCAGGTGAAATGATCACTATTCTGTGACCACCAGTCTTTTCAGCAGCAATCCTTTGTCATTTTGTACGGAAATGATGTACACGCCGGCCTGCAGTTGGTTGGTTTCGATGTCGAGTTTGTTTTCGCCGGGATAAATGCGCAATTCCTGTTGCACACACATTCTGCCGGAAGCATCGGTGATATGCAATTTGGCGTTCATCGTTTCATCCGAAGTGACATTGAGGACAGCGGGCATTCCGGCGACGACCGGATTGGGCGACAACTCAGCGGTGACCACACGCTCCAGTTCGTTGGTAGCGGAAATGTTGCGGGTTTTTAAAATACCCACTTGCAGGTTATTATTCGGGTTGCAAACATCCCACTCGTTGTAGGCGCGCACCCTCCAGTACAGGGTGCGGTTGTTCAATATATTCTGCGCAACGCTTATACTTGTTTCATTGTAAACAGTTTTGTAAAAAAGGCGCACTTGCTCGCCAAAACTCGGTGTTAAGCTAATTTCAACAGCATAAATCGTGGCATTCGGCACGGCGTTCCACACCAACTCAAAGTTGTTGTATTGCACAATATGCGAGTCAATCGGGCTGATTAATTGTACTTGCAGATCATCATCGACACCGGCTTCTAATTCAGTCACCTGAACATAACTGGCATGCTGGGTTTCTAAATTGGCGCGCATGGCAGTTATTTGTTCATCGCTGAAACGCGATTGGCAGGCATCAGAAGCATAACTCATCAGGAAAGAAGCATCCGAGCGAAAGGAAACATTGTTCGGATCGTGTTGCAATT
Organism: Saprospiraceae bacterium; assembly: GCA_022844265.1. Taxonomy (GTDB): domain Bacteria; phylum Bacteroidota; class Bacteroidia; order Chitinophagales; family Saprospiraceae; genus M3007. Next base: position 18,742 of record JALHMA010000037.1, read on the forward strand.
GTACGCTTGCCAGAGTATCATTGCATTGCCAGCGGTCATTCAAATAATCGGGCGGCGTATCGCAGAAAAAATCACCTGCTATATCGCAGTTGGAGCCATCCGTTTTTTCCACTTTCCGGTTATTGCCCACCGTAGCGGGTGCGGGTTGTGTAAAATTCCAGTCCGTATTTTCCCAGCCCGAAAAAGTGTGGGGCAGTGAAAAATGGTGCCCTGCTTCGTGCGACCAGGTTGTGTTATCCGTTCCCGAGCAGGCCGATTTCATTACAATGGCATTCATCCAGGAGTAACCGCAGGCGCCGGCAGGATCGCTTACGATATACGCATTGAGCCGGTCAGGGATATTATTGGCCTGTATCATTTCCGCGCCCCCCGAATATTCGTGTTCAAACCATTCTGTATTATTGAGATAGCGCACAGGATCGCCCGGAAACAGGTAAAATCCGATATTAGCCGGTGCAAAGTGCTCGTTCATGCCACAAACAGCCCACACTGCTTTTTCCAGTGAAAAATAATTCAAGCCCTCATCTGTGCCGACAATATGTATCGTAACAGGTACGTAAATCATCTCGTCGGAACGCGATTGTGTAAATTCATGGCGATGGTCGATGTACCATTCTAGCCAGGGTGTAACATCGGCGGAGGTGCCGCACCAGTTGGCGGCGGGTTGCTGTGCGCCGAGCGTAAGCACAGTACAAAGCAGGGTAACAGAAAGGATGAATTGCTTGCAGGACATCACAGAATAAGCAGGTTTGAGTCGATCTAGTTGCGATGGAAACCAGGATTGCAACAGACCTATTAGTTGGTCCGACAAAAGTCGGATATATTCGGCAATAAAACTATTGCGTGTGGTATTTTAGCGCTAACCAGCGACAAAAGTAGTTATGAGTTATGAGTTATGAGTTATTGGAGTTTCAGGCTGGAATGAAAAAGAATGTGTACTTCATTTCCCCATTCCAGCCTGAAACTCCAATAACTCATAACTCATAACTCATAACTATAATTTCACGCTGCTTGCGCCTGTTCCTCATCCCGCTTCCGTTTTTTCTCCGCATACGCAGAAGCGGCTTCCCGAACCCAGGCGCCGTCCTCATAAGCCTTCACCCGGGTGCGCAGGCGTTGCTGGTTGCAGGGTCCGTTGCCTTGCACCACATTCCAGAATTCATCCCAATCGATGGGGCCGAAATCGTAGTGCCCGCGTGTTTCGTTCCAACGCAATTCAGGGTCGGGTACGGTAAGTCCCAGTACTTTTACCTGCTCGGCAATCATATCGACAAAACGTTGCCGTAATTCGTCATTGCTGAAACGTTTGATTTTCCATTGCATGCTTTGCGCGCTGTTCGGCGAAGCGTCGTCGGAAGGGCCAAACATCATCACGGCAGGCCAGTACCAGCGGTCGATGGCATCCTGCGCCATGGCGCGTTGTTCGGGCGAGCCATTGGCCAGCGTCAGCAATATTTCAAAACCTTGCCTCTGGTGAAAACTTTCCTCCTTGCACACCCGCACCATAGCACGGGCGTACGGGCCGTAAGAGCAGCGGCATATGGGGACCTGGTTGAGAATGGCCGCGCCGTCGACGAGCCAGCCGATGGCGCCCATATCGGCCCAGGAAATGGTCGGATAATTAAAAATAGAAGAATATTTGGCTTTCCCGGAATGCAGGTCGCGTATCATCTGGTCGCGGCTGACGCCCAGTGTTTCGGCGGCGGCATACAAGTAAAGGCCGTGCCCGGCTTCATCCTGCACTTTGGCAAGCAAAATGGCCTTGCGTTTGAGCGATGGCGCACGGGAAATCCAGTTGCCTTCCGGCAGCATCCCGACAATTTCGGAATGCGCGTGCTGGCTGATCTGTCGGACCAGTGTTTTGCGGTAGGCATCCGGCATCCAGTCCTTGGGTTCTATACGGATGTCGGCGTCAATTTTTGCCTGAAATATTTCTTCTAATGAATGTGTGGTGGCAGACATGTTGTGCTGTGGTGTGTTTGGTCGGACAATACCGCTGCAAAGATAACGGAAAGTTGTAGCATGCAAACGGAGAAATTAACAGCCCGCCACTACGGTTAGGGTTACTCGATCGGCACGGCGGTTTCGTATTTTAACTCTGTCAGTACAAATGAGCTTTGTGCATGGCCTACATTATCAAGTCCCGCCAGTTTGTGCACAATAAAATGCTGATATTCAGCCATATCTCTTACCACTACTTTCAACAGGTAGTCGAACCCACCTGCGATATGTAGCACTTCTGTAACCTCGGTCAGGGCGCATACGGATTCCTCGAACTGCTTCAGACGCTCCAATGCATGCTCTTTCAGCGAAACTGCGCAAATCACCAGCAGCGGCTTGCCCACTTTCGAACGATCAACAAGTGCTACATAGGACTTGATGACTTCGTTGCGTTCCAAACGCCGAATGCGCTCATACACAGGGGTGGTGGTCAACTGCAATGCCGCTGCAATTTCTTTATGGGTCATAAAAGCATCTGATTGCAACATGCGCAATATAGCCAGGTCGGTGGCATCCAGGGTGAAATGGGCGGCGCTCATTTATTGGATAGATTTTTTTGCTGAAAATGGTCTTTCAAAGGTAATGTTTTAGAAAATAATTCTATGAAATTAATTTTTTTAGATTTTTTTGCTGTTGTTTGTTAAGATCAAAGAAAATAGTATTGGTTGATACAGTTTTGTGGAAAAATTAGTCTGCCATGCAAGAACATGCACTCCATCCCGAAAGCCTGATGATGTCGTACGGTTACCGCCCCGAATGGTCAGAAGGTGCGATCAAATGTCCCATTTTTCAGACCTCTACTTTTGTGTTTCCTACGGCCGAAGAAGGCAAGGCGCACTTTGAGGTTGCCTACGGATTGCGCAATCGCCGGGAAGGTGAACGGGAGGGACTTATTTACAGCCGCATCAATAACCCTGACCTTGAAATCCTGGAAAACAGGCTTTCGCTGTGGGATAATGCGGAAGAATGCGCCGTTTTTGAAAGTGGTATGGGCGCCATTACAACGGTATTGCTCGAGTTTCTGCATCCGGGTGATTTGCTGGTTCACAGCACGCCTCTGTATGGCGGTGCGGACCATTTTATCCGGCATTTTTTGCCAAAACAGGGCATTCATACCCTGGAATTTCATCCGGGTCATTCAGAAGAAGAACTGGCTGCTCTTATCCAGACATCTGGTCTGGCTGATAAACTGGCAATGATTTATGTGGAAACCCCCGCCAATCCAACAAATGCCCTGTACGATCTTGCGGTGTGCCGAAAGGTGGCCGATCAGTTTTCATCCCCAGTACGCCGGGCCTTGGTGGCGGTGGATAACACTTATATGGGCCCGTTGTGGCAACATCCGCTTCGCTGGGGCGCCGACTTCTCCATTTATTCCGCTACCAAATATATAGGCGGACACAGCGATGTTATTGCAGGAGCTGTTTGCGGCAATAAAGAGATGATACAACGCATAAAAGGTCTGCGAACATTTCTTGGGAATATGGCCGGTCCCTGGACGGGATGGTTGTTATTGCGAAGCCTTGAAACCCTGCATATACGGATGGAGCGGCAGGCTGCCAATGCTGCACTGGTGGCTGCTTTTTTACAGCAACATCCCAGCGTTGAAAAGGTACATTACCTGGGTTTTTTGGATCCTGAAAAAGATGCACAGCAATATGCTGTTTTTAAACGCCAGTACAGCTCGGCCGGGGCCATGCTTGCCTTTGATGTCTATGGCGGAGAAGATGCGGCTTTCCGGGTACTGAACCGCTTGAAACTGGTAAAGCTTGCCGTTAGTCTGGGCAGTACGGAATCATTGGCACAACACCCGGATACCATGACGCATGCAGGGGTTGAAATAGCCCACAAACGCGCCCTGGGTATCACTCCAGGCATGATACGACTGTCCGTGGGCGTAGAGCACCCGGAGGATTTGATCTGGGACCTGAAACAAGCCCTGGATTTCAGTTATGCAAAACTGCCGGCGATCAACGCTTCATCCTTGGTTTCCAGCAGCGAATAGCCCATCAGGTACTCGTCTACTTTGCGGGCGCATTCGCGGCCTTCGCTGATCGCCCAAACCACCAGCGACTGTCCGCGGCGCATATCGCCTGCTGCAAACACCTTGGCAATATTGGTTTTGTATGCTTTTTCGGTGGCTTTCACATTGCCGCGTTCGTCGAGTTCCACATCCAATTCGTTGAGCAGTCCCTGGTGCTGCGGATGTACAAAACCCATGGCCAGCAGGGTCAGGTCGCAGGGGATTTCCCGTTCGGAACCGGCGACTTCCTCAAAACGCGCGGGCCGGCCGTCGGCGCCCGATTTCCATTCGATGTCGACTACGCGCAGGGCGCGGAGCCGCCCGTTTTCATCACCCAGAAACGCCTTGGTCAGGATGGCCCAGTGCCGTTCGCAGCCTTCTTCGTGGGAAGTGGATGTTTTCATCACCATCGGAAAAGTCGGCCAGGGCATGTTGTGCGTCCGCTCTTTGGGCGGGGTAGGCAACAATTCAAACTGGGTAACGGAAACGGCGCCCTGCCGGTTGGAAGTGCCTACACAGTCGCTGCCGGTATCGCCGCCGCCGATAACCACCACTTTTTTGCCGGTAGCCAGGATGTCGGCGCCAGTTACCGGGCGGTTGGAGACGCGTTTGTTTTGTTGTTTCAGGAAATCCATTGCAAAATAAACGCCTTCCAGATCGCGGCCGGGTATTTCCAGGTTGCGCGGAATGGTAGCGCCACCTGCCAGTACGACAGCGTGGTATTCGCGCAGCAGGTCATTCACCGGTATGTTTTCCCCGACATTGGCATTGCAGCGGAATACGATGCCTTCTGCCTCCATCAGTTGTATGCGGCGTTCGACCACTGATTTCTCTAATTTAAAGTCGGGAATACCATAACGCAACAGCCCGCCCGGCATGTCATCCCGCTCGTATACGGTGACGTTGTGCCCGGCAATGTTCAATTGCGCCGCCGCCGCCAGTCCGGCAGGCCCGGAACCGATGACAGCCACTTTTTTGCCGGTTCGGACAAATATCTTGCGGGGTTGTATAAACCCCTTGTCAAAAGCAATCTCGATGATATGCTTTTCAATTTCTTCAATGGCAACCGGCGGCTGGTTGATACCCAGCACGCAGGCGCTTTCGCAGGGCGCCGGGCAAATTCTGCCCGTGAATTCCGGGAAGTTATTGGTGGAACTCAGTATTTCGTACGCCTCCTGCCAGTCGCTCCGGTACACGGCGTCGTTGAACTCCGGTATCACATTGCCCAGCGGGCACCCGCTATGGCAAAACGGAACACCGCAATTCATACAGCGCGCTGCCTGCGTGTTCAGTTGCTGTTCATTGTACGGCTGCACAAATTCGCGGTAGTGCTGCAACCGCGTTTCCGCTTTTTCCTTATTGGGAAGTTGGCGGGTATATTCCAGAAAACCTGTTGGTTTACCCATGTTCTAGAGGTGAGAGGTGAGAAAGTGAGAAGTGAGAGAGAAGTGAGAAGGTGAGAGAGTGAGAAGCATCCCGTTTGGCTGCTGTTATGGTTTTAGCATGGGTTTTTCAGGCCTGTAATTGTGAGTAGTGAGTAGTCAGTAGTGAGTGGCATCTCGTTATAAGAATTATTGAGTTCCTTCTTCTAACGAGATGCCACTCACTACTGACTACTCACAATTACAGGCCTGAAACA
>JALHMA010000038.1:0-6296 GCA_022844265.1 Saprospiraceae bacterium
TGGCCGTCAGGCCACAAAAAAATCCGTTTTAATCCGCCGCATCCGTTCGATCCGTGTTCCCATCACTCTACGAGGGGGCGCAGCCATCGGGGCCTTGGCCAAAAGTTACCACCCTTAAAACACCAAAATACGAAAACACCAAAACACTAAAACACATCATTTCCGTATCGCTTCCACCGGATCCATCCTACTGGCTTGCGAGGCAGGTATCAAACCTGACAATACGCCGACGATAATGGACGTAATAAGCCCGACCAATACATTGCTGATGGACAGGTGAATATCAAAATCGATCAACCGGGTAATCACTTCCGTTATAATCCAGATCAGTAGCAATCCGAACAATCCGCCTACAACGCAGAGCACAACGGCCTCAAAAAGAATTTCAAGCAGGATAAACCAGCGTTTGGCCCCCAGCGCCATTTTGATGCCGATCAGGTTAGTGCGTTCCCGAACGGAAACGAACATGATGTTGGCTACGGAAAACATGCCCACTACCAGCGCAAAAATGCCGATCACAAAACCGGCGAGGTTGAGCGTTCCGAATACGCCGTCGAACAGGTTGCTGAGAATGGATAAAGTATTGAGTGCAAAGTTGTTTTCTTCCAGGGGTTTCAGTCGTCTCTGGCCGCGTAAAACGCTGATCACTTCATCTTTTACCACCTCTATATCCACGCCGTCGGCGGCTTTTACCATCAGGCTTGTCTGTGCGCCGCGCCCGTCGCTCCGTATACCGAAGCCGCGCCGCGCCAGGTTAAAACCGACCAGAACGACATTATCGAAATTAAAGGGTTTGAGCAGGTCTTTGCCCGACTTTTTAAGTACGCCGATAACGCGCAATTTACGCCCGCTTATACTCACGTCGCGGTCTACGGGGTCTATACCTTCGCCAAAAAGCCCCTCCGCCACTACTCCTCCGAGGATACATACATCGGAACCGCTCTGGTATTCTACAGGTGAAAAATAACGCCCTTCGTTTTGGAATTCGAGGTGAAACAGTTCGTAACAATCTTCCGTGATACCAAGAAACGGCGCATCTTCCACGCTGGATGATTTCCATTTCAATGTTTTAGACCCCACATACTGCCAGAAACCAATCTTGTCGGCATTTTCCATTCTTTCCTGTAAAGCCAGATACTCCGGGTATGAAAAATTGGGGCGGCGCATCCATTTCCAGTAATTGGCGCCCGGGTCTTCCGACCAGGAGAATTTATCGATATAGATGACATCATTCCCCAGTTTTGACATACTGTTGCGTATGTTATCTTCCAGCGAGTTGACTGCACTTTTTACACCTATAATACAAAATATACCGATGGTAACGCCCAGAAGAGACAGAAAAGAGCGCAGTTTATTCGCCATCAGTTGCTGCCAGGCTTGTGCAGCACCTTCAAACAGGATGCGGAAAAATTGACGCATAATTACAGGCAGATTGTAAGTGACATCCAGATTGGATATTCAAAGGTATTGTTGCCGGGTATGGCAACTGCTGCCTTTCGATAAAAGGCAGCAGTTTTTCTATCAAATTCGCTAAAAGCGCTAAATCAGGCCGATTAATGCGACATCAATACACCTGGAATCACTTGTTTGGTGCCGTCCGGAGCAGCATACCAGACACGAAGCGCACCGGCGCCGGCACTGCTGTTGAAGTAAATCAATTTAAAGGTATGAAACCCTTTTTGGAGGTATGCATGGCCTGTTTGCTCTGTCATGCCGTGGTCGCCGTCATTGTCTACCACAATTTCACTGTCGATGTATAAAATGCTGCCATCGTCCGATTCTGTCCAAAACTGGTAACCGCCCGTTTGCGGCGCACTGAAATACCCTTTCCAGATCATACCGCAGGCTGCGGTTTGGCAGGCAGGCTCGGCGACGATTTCCCGCACATCAGCGCTGCGCAGCACCATGCCGGCTTCCACGCTTTCAGCATTGTATTTTCCGTTAGCGGACATCACTTGCAAGCGCAGGCCCGGATCAGGCGCACGAAAAAGTTGAAGCGCCGGTTTCATGGTATAGGTAAACACTTCCGCTTCCGATAATTTACTGGCAATCATGCCGGGTTTGTATGCTCTTGCCTGTATTTGCCCCGCCCTGGCTGGCGAAAAAGAACCGTCATAAACCGGGGAATTGTCTTTCGGCTCGGAGCCATCCGTTGTATATCGAATGACAGCGCCGGGCGTTTTGCTTTCAATAAACACTGTGGGGCGAAGCGTATAAGGATCGTACTCTACACGAATAGACGGCTTGTCCACAAACGCACCAAAATTTGCAATTTTTACCGCAAATGCATGCGAGGATTTTATCCGGTTGGGGTTATATTCCGGAAGGAAAATAGTTGTGTTGCCGTTGGAACTTTCCGTGCGAAGTTTTTCTTTCGTTGCCAAAAATGTAACATCAGCACCGGCGCCCACCTGGAAACCTTTTAATACTAACTTTCTGTCATCCGGGTATTTTGGGAAAATGGCATACACGGATTTTGTTTTAGGGTTCCAGGTAAAAAACACTTCCTTGACCGCATATCCTTTATCCGGGTCGACCGTTAGTTTCAACAGGGCGTCGCCACCCGTTTTCCAGCCATCCACTTCTTTTGCTTTCCAGTCGCGGCGGCCTTCGCTCCACTGGTAAGCCGTGCGCCAGCGACGCGTGTTATAAATGGCTTCTCCGTTGATATTCAACCATTTGCCGATTTCAAGCAGGCGATCCTGCATAATCGGCGGTATTTGTCCATGCGCGTCCGGGCCAATGTCCAGCAGGAAATTGCCGCCCCGGGAGACCTTGTCTACCAGGTGCAAGACCATGGATTGCGCGGAATTATAATCCCAGGCATCTTCTGCGCGGTTGTAGCCATAAGAATATCCCATACCGCGGCTTTCCTCCCAGGCGTGGTCTTCAAAGTCCATATCCGGTTGATATTCAGGGGTATATATGCCGCCGTGTTTGAATCGCACGCCGCTTCCCCAACGGTCGTTGACAACAACCCGGTCCCGTACGGGACTTTCATTGAACAACCAGGCCAGGAACTGCTGTGAACGCCATACTTCTGGTGTAGCGTCCCAGTCGCCGTCTGCCCACACTACCCAGGGTTGATAGCGCTGAACCAGGTCGTACAATTGGGGCATGGCGTGGTCGGCGGCGTACCGCGCAGGATCAAATTGCCAGAGCGGGTTATACCACTCGTACAGAGAGTAATACAAGCCCGGTTTTACACTCGTCCGGCCCAGGGAGGTAAAAAGTTCGCCTACCAGGTCGCGTTTCGGTCCCCGCAAGTCGGAACTCCAGGGGAAACCCCAGGTTTTTCCTGCTTCCTTGCTGGGCCAGAGACAGAATCCGTCGTGGTGTTTGGAAGTAAGGACGACGTATTTGGCGCCTGCTGTTTCAAACAATTTGGCCCAATCGTCAGGATTGAATAATTCGGCATGAAAGTCGTCGGCAAGGTCGTAATAGGTACGATTGCCAAAGTTGATCCGGTGGTATTCCTGCACCTTTCCATCGTGTGCATTATTGGTAAGAGAATGCTGATACCACTCCGCATAATTGCCTTTTGCGGTGTAACCCGGTACGGAATACATACCCCAGTGTATGAAAATGCCGAATTTTCCATCCTGCCACCAATCGGGTGTCGGGCGTTGATCCAGTGAATTCCAGTTGGGTTGATATGTTTGAGCGCCGGCACTTTCCGGGCTGATGCAAAGGCTGAGTAAAAGCAACAATGTGGTGAGGTGACGCATAAGATTTGTGAGATTTGGTGGATAAGTTTCGGACAAATATAGTTGGTGAAGCCCGAACCAGTTACTTTTACGCAGTTTTTGGTGTTCGGTTGATCCCGGACTTAAAAGGGAACCCGGTGTAATTCCGGGGCAGTCCCCGCTGCTGTAAGTTCTGTTTTTTTGTTATTTACACAAAATATTCAGCATGAGTATTTGATTTACAAAAGTGTAAATATCAAAAATAAATGTCATGAGCATTTTGCCACTGTTGCGTGTCATACACAATGGGAAGGCGCTTTGAACAGGAACGAGCCAGAAGACCTGCCTGAAACTATAGACTTGTTGCCACTGCAACAAGTCTAATTACCAACCGGGCTTCGGGTAGAAAGCGCGATGGACGATTGTTATAAAGTGCGAAGTGCGAAGTCGTAAGTACGAAGTCGGTAGCTATGCTTTATTGCAGTCAGAAGTCTCCCTCCCTTTGCCTTTCAGTTCATTTTTATAAAATTAAAATGATGAAAGTCAATTGTTTATTATTGCTCATCGCAGCAATATTCTCCGCCTGTGACAAGCAGGACGATCCCACCAAAGGTAAATACGACACGGGTATATTTGTCGTCAATGAAGGGCCGTTCGGCGGTACAGGTACTATCACCTGGCACGATCCAGCCACGGGCACTACCGAACAGGATATTTTTGCAAAAGCCAATGACGGCGCGGTTTTGGGCGAGTTGGTGCAATCGCTTGTGTTTCACGACGGTAAGGGCTACATCTGTATTGGAAACGGCTCCAAAATAGTTGTGGTCAATGCAGCCACTTTTGAATTTATAGACACCATCGGAGGTCTGGCAAAACCGCGTTACCTGCTGCCATATGGGGATCATTTCGCTTTGGTCACCCAATGGGGTGCCGACGGCAATACCGGTACAATCGCCAAAGTTGACCTGAAAACCAATGAAGTGGTCCAGACTTCGCCTGTTATCGGCGCGGGACCGGAAAAAATTTTTCAGTTTAATGCTGACGTGGTGCTTATTCCCAATTCCGGTGGTTATTCGATCGACTCTACTGTTGTTGCATTCAGGTTATCCACTTTTTCAGAAGAGAGCCGCAGCGTAACCAGCGGATCAAACCCGGGTATGTGCGCTCAATTGACGGGAAATAACGGCGGCATTTACGCGCTTTGTAAAGGTTCTTTTTTAGAGTCTACTCCACGAAGCAGCCTGGGGCTCGCAGATGGAAGTGGCGTTGCGGTAGCGATCCCTTTCTACTCGGATGATCTCTGCGCGGCGCCGGATAACTCGGCCCTGTATTTCACGGGCGGCGGAGCAATCTACGAATTTAAAAACGGCGCCCTGCGTACGGTAGTTCAACAGGCAGCGTACGGATTGACTTGCCATCCAGGCACAGGCGAGTTGTACTGCACCGATGCGAAAGATTTCAGTTCGGCAGGCGAAGCGGTGATTTACAAGCCGGACGGAACAAAAGTCGGAGGATTTCCGACGGGGATTGGGCCGGGGGAAATTGTGATTGTGCAGTAATTTTACCATATAGGCACATAGATTTACCATATAGATCACATAGCGTAGAGTACTCTAAAAACTATGTGATCTATGTGGTATATCTATGTGCCCTATGTGGTAAAAAAATATTGCGCCCGGCATATAAATCATGGGCAATTCATGCTCAATACTCCAACCGCAGCACCGTCCCTTCCAGCATTTGGCCGGGCATTTTTTTCACGGTTATTTTAATATCGTCGCCGGTTGTAACCTGCTGACCGTCTTGTAGTTGGAGCCTGTATTGAATGATGTTGTGGGTGGCGTCATATAGTGCTGCGTGCACTTCCTGCGTAGTGTGGGCTGATTTGACAATTTCCATGTCCGGGTACCCGAATTCAGACATGCCATAAGTGTAGCCGCTGTTGAGGTTGTTTTCCTGTAGCATTCCAAAATACACCCAGCAATATACTGGAATGGATTGTTCGTTCAGCATATTCCGGGCCGCTGCCGTAAAAAACGGTTTGGAGGAAACCACATACTGGCTGTTGAGGAAAACGCCGCTGGAATTGCTTTTTTCGAGGGTAGCAGCTGCCACTTTGGTAAAAATCTTGTACAAATCCAGCGTACGGCTACTGCTGCCAATCACAGAAATAATCATCTGGGACTGATGGCGGGCTACTTCCGGCGCCGCATTTTTCCAAAGCCAGGAAATACCCGCCGCTGCCTGCACTTCAGCGGCAGAAACAGGGTAGTCCAGGTGCGCGAGCATCACTGTAGCGCCCGGCAGGGAAAACACGACCGTTTTATCGGCGACGCTGACGGAATCCGGTTTCAGTTTCCATTCCGAACGCAGGGCCGCCAGAATTTGCTGCGGATCCGGGGCCGTTTTGTCATTTAACAATACCATTCCCGTGACAACTTTTTGGGTTGCAGGGGTCTGATTATTTGTGTTTTGGGAAAACAACAGGTTGGACAGCGAAAGTAACATTGCCGTCAGATAGAGTGCGTAGCGCATATTTTTTTATGTAATTTGAAAATGGCGTGTGAAGGGTTTGATGGTTTGAAAGAGTTTGATTGGGTGGTGTGGTTT
>JALHMA010000038.1:6306-24147 GCA_022844265.1 Saprospiraceae bacterium
AACGCTTGGCTTTAAGTTACCACCTCAAACCATCAAACTCTTTCAAACCATCAAACCCTTCAAACTATAAAACTAAATTTCCTTTTCAATCAGATATACATTCCTCGTCGGAGAGTTTCGATTAATCATTTCAGCCAAAAAACCGGTCAGAAACAACTGCGAACCAACAATTAATGCCAGAATACCAAAGTAAAACAAAGGCCGGTCGGCAATACCATATTCCTTGTAAGCCAGTTTGGCAAAACTCAGGTAGACAAGGATGGCCATACCGATCAGGAAAGATAAAACACCCAGGGTGCCGAAAAGATGCATCGGGCGTTTTCCAAATCGCCCGACAAAGGAGACGCTCATCAGGTCGAGCGGGCCATTGATAAAACGTTCGAGGCCAAATTTGGTGACGCCGTATTTACGGGCGCGGTGTTCCACTACTTTTTCACCGATATGACTAAACCCGGCCCATTTGGCCAATACGGGAATATATCGGTGCATATCGCCGTACACTTCCACCGATTTGATGACTTCCTGCCGGTAAGATTTGAGTCCGCAGTTAAAATCATGCAGCGGAATACCACTGATCCAACGGGTAACGGCGTTGTACAATTTAGTCGGAATCGTTTTGCTCAACGGATCATAACGTTTTTGTTTCCAGCCACTTACCAGGTCGTAACCATCTTTCGCAATCATGCGGTACAGGTCGGGTATTTCATCGGGACTGTCCTGCAAGTCGGCATCCATCGTGATAACCACTGCGCCTTGCGCGGCCTCGAATCCCGTTTGAAGGGCTGCACTTTTTCCGTAGTTGCGCCGGAATTTAATGCCTCGAACAGCAGGGTTATTAGCCTGCAATGTTTCGATCACCTTCCAGGAACCATCCGTGCTGCCATCATCGATAAATAGAATTTCATACGTATAACGCTCCTGTTCGCAGACGCGGCGAATCCAGGCTTCGAGTTCGGGCAGGCTTTCTGCCTCGTTTTTGAGGGGGATGATGAGTGAAAGGTTCAATTCTATGTGTTTTGGTGTTTTAGTGTTTTAGTGTTTTAGTGTTTTGGTGTTTTAGAGTGCACTAGTTTAGCATTTGTTTATTGTGAGGCAATATGCCCAAAAACACCAAAACACTAAAACACTAAAACACATTATAAGTCAAAGTTCGTTACAGGCACAATCTGAATTTTTGATTTGGGTTGTTCGTCCTTGCGCATGGTATATACCGGAAGCAGCGGGTCCGAATCTTTAAGCACCACAACTGGTTTTTGGTGGTTTTTGTCACTTTTGAGCATGGCGCCCCAACGTTTGAACAGCATCTCCTGTTGCTCCGGCGTCAGTTTCGGATGTTCGTCATAAAAACCGCGTAAGGTACGTTGCCGACGCGCTTCAAACAGGGAAACGGCACAGGCTACCGAAATATTGAGGCTTTCTGCAAAACCGGACTGAGGAATGGTGAAACTACCGTCAGCCAGATTTTGCGCTTCAACGCTCAGTCCGTCATCTTCATTGCCAAAAAGCAATGCTGTCGGCTCGGATAAATCATAGGAATAGATGGAAGGCGTGGTTTCGGCGGGAGGCATCGTGGCTAAAATACGGCCATAGCGCTCGCGTACCCGACGGAAACACTCTTCCAGGTCCTCAAAAAAATAGACATCTATCCATTTGAACGTACCGCCCGAGGTGCGTTTGCCCAGTATCAGACCCCGTTTGTCGAGGTATTGTTTGGTGTACACCACGAACACTTCCCGAACCCCGACAGCATCGCAGGAGCGCAGCACCGCACTGATATTCAACGGATCAAAAATATTTTCCAATACTACCGTCAGGTCGGGTTGCGACTGGCGGATGACGGAACGGATTTTTTGCGCGCGACCGGGCTGCATGTGTGGGTGTTTAGTGTTTCGTTTTTGATGTTTGGTGTTTGGTGTTTGGAAGAGCACACGGATTGGAGGGATTTGACACGGATTTTTTCGTCCGATCTAGGTCGGGAAAAATCCGTGTCAAATCCCTCCAATCCGTGTGCCCTTCCAAATCCATGTGCCATTTCAATCCACAGGACTGAATCCCAGTTTTCCGAATTTCAAGATATGCACGAAGGTGTTTTCCACATAATCCGGCTGGTTGTTGCGGTCGTCCGTAAACCCGGTGGTAAAGATATTGGAGAACTGAAAATTACCGTGTAGTCCGCGGTACGCTTCTGTAGACAAACGCTCCGGAAAAGACAGCCCGTATCGGGCCAGCATCCGGCCCGTAAACAGGGTTACATCATACCCGTTGAAGCCGTCGCTGTCTGGAATAGTGCCCGTTGCATCAAAGAATTTTTGTTGGAAATCTTTGACTTCCTGTTGGGAATAATCAATGTAAGAAGCAGATGAAATGTGCACATTATTATCTGTAAAAAACTCAGGATCAATGTTTTCGAAGGCATTCCACTGTGGCATTCCATACACCTCTACCCTATTGTTCCCTTTGATACTTTTCAAGTTGCGCAGAAAAGCATTTACAAAATCCTGGCTGGCCCAGGTTGGCAGGATAAATACGGCAGTACGGCCCGGTTTCAGGTATCTTTTCAGGTCAATTTTGGCGAAAGAGCTCGTTTCGTCGGGTACGATCAATTCGGTGAATGCCCCGCCGCCCAGGGCTGCGTTTGCATTTTGAAAATAGGGAAGCCTGTCCGCTTCTTTTTGCTTGCACAGCAATGTGACAGCGTCCGGCCTGTGGAAACGGCGAACATAACGGGTAATGGCTTCACAATGCGATTTCAGAGAAGGATTGATCTGGATAAATCCCGGATGTTGCCGGGCCAGGTCGGCAGTCGGTGTTTCCGGCGACAATACGATTTTTCGGCGCGGTTTACTCCAATCTGCAAACATCTGCACATGGCTGCCGCGCACCGGCCCAATAAATACGGCGGCTTTTTCCAGTCTTGAATTATTCAGTACTTTTTGGAAATCACTGTCATTGGCCTGCGTGTCATAAATATCCGTCACGAGATTAATACGTTCCTCTCTGGAAATCTGATCGAGCGCAATTTTAGCGCCTGCGTAAAATTGAGTGGCCAGGCGACTTTTTTCAGGTACTGTTGTTCCGGAGGATTGTGTGGTCAGAAATGGAAGCAGGTAAGCAATATGATAAGTGCTGCCGGCGCCGGTATTTTGTCCGGGTTGCGTGGGGTTGCCTGGTTCGTTTTTTATAGGTGGTTTTGGGTTCGAGGGGTTGGTCCAACGCACGGTATCCATTGGCGCATTTGGATTGGCCGGGCGCGTAGGCGTCGGCTTGGCCGGCTGATTGGGGCGCGTAGTGGTGGTGCGTTTGGGAGGGCTACACGCTATCCAAAGCGTTGCCAGGAATAGACAAAGGATTAGTTTTTTCACAGTAATTGATTGAATATTTGAGTAGTTGAGTATTCGAGTATTCGAGGGCATTGGCTGGCAGTCAGATGCTCGAATCCTCAAATATTCAAATACTCGATAAAATTAACCGCCTGCCTTTTTGGTGTTTTTAAAACCCATGTCAAGCAGCAGTTTCAACACTTTATCGCGGTGGTTGCCTTGTATGATAATAACGCCGTCTTTGGCGTTTCCACCTGCGGCGCATTTGTTTTTTAAGGTTTTAGCCAGATCGGCCAGCGAAGTTTCGGAGCCGGCAAAACCCTTGACGACAGTTGCTTCCTTGCCGCCTTTCACCCGTTCCAGCCAAATACGCAGCACCTGTTTGTCGTTAGCGCTTGTTTCAACAGGCTCCGGGTCCGGTTCGAGTTGCTGATCGGGATTGGTGGAGAAAACAAGGCCACCCAGGCTGTTCAGCGAATTAAACGATTTTTGTTTAGACATAAGTAAAATGGCAAAATAGCAAATAGCAAAAGGCAATGAAAATCAATGCGTTACAAAAGAATTAGTTCAAACCCATGCTGAATACATCGCCTTTAAATATTCCAGTCTGATTTTTGTTGCGGCACCAGAATGTGCAGCGATTTGGGTTTCATTTCAAAAGTCAAATCGCCCTCCAGTACCAGGCCTTCGCCATCGAGGTGCGTATAATTTGTGCCTTCGGTAGAAATACGAACCCGCTTTGTGGTAAAATGTTCCACAAAACCGGCGTCATAAATTTTGCCGATCAAAGTAGCCGGCACTGCGGCGAAATACTGCCAGCGGGGCGCATCCTTCAAAATAACCACTTCAAAAAGGCCGTCGTCCATGCGGGCGTCCGGCGCAATCTGGAAGTTATAGCCGTACATCGGGCCGTTGGCGATGGTAATGGCGAAACATTTTTCCGTCAGCACCCGGTCATCCATTTCGATGGTACACAGGGAAGGCGTGTATTTCAGGCCCGCTTCGACGGATTTTAAAAAATAGGGAATAAAGCCCCGCCAGTTACTGCCTTTCATCATGTTACTCACGAGTCCGTCAAAGCCGATACCCGCCAGATTAATAAAAGGTTGGCCATTCATCAGGCCCACATCGATAGTCTTTTCCTGGGCGGTGTTCAGTTTGCGAACGGCGCCTTCCACATCGCGGCCATAACCGAGGTGCATGGCAAGGCCGTTGCCAGAGCCGGCCGGAATAATTCCCAGAATGGCTTTTGTGCCAATCAGCGCGGATGCAACCTCATTGATAGAGCCGTCGCCACCCACTGCGGTCACGATATCATAACCTTCGGCGAGGGCTTCCAGCGCCAGTTCACGCGCATGGCCGGCGTGTTCCGTGAACTTGAATCCGTACTCAAACTGGTCGTGATTCAAGTATTTTTCCACACTTTCCCGAATGTGTTTTTGCAGGTTAGTGCCTGCTTTGGGGTTGACAATGAAGGAGATACGTTTCGGAGAAAGTAGTTCGGTTAAAAACCCACTTTTCATGTACGGGTGTGAACGCTGCATAGCTACATCAATTCTTTTCTGCCTTGCAAATAGGTACGCCATCTTTCGATCACCATCTGCATGTCGTTGGGCAACTCCGACTCAAAGCGGAGCATTTCACCGGTACGCGGATGTTTGAAGCCCAGTACTTTGGCATGCAGGGCCTGGCGTGGCAGCAGTTGTAGGTTGCTTTCCACAAACTGCTTGTATTTTGAATATAAGGTTCCTTTTAAAATCTGGTTGCCGCCATAACGCGGGTCGCCAAATAAGGTGTGTCCAATTGATTTCATGTGTACCCGAATCTGGTGCGTTCGTCCGGTCTCTAACTGGCATTCCACAAGGGTACAGTAATAAAACCTTTCCAGCACGCGCCAGTGTGTGACTGCCCATTTGCCGTCGTCTCCTTCAGGGAAAGTCATAAACAAGCGCCGGTCGTTGGGGTTGCGTCCGATGTTGGCTCTCACGGTTCCTTTATCGGGTTCCACATCGCCCCAGACAATGGCCTGGTAGCGCCGTTCAATGGTATGCTGAAAAAACTGATTGGCTAAATGGGACATGGCAAAATCACTTTTGGCCACCACCATCAAGCCCGTTGTATCTTTATCGATGCGGTGCACGATACCGGCCCGGTTCGATTCATTTCCTTCTTTTACAGGCAGGTCTTTCATGTTTTCCTGCAAGTGCCATACGACCGCGTTCACCAAAGTGCCGTTCGGAATGCCTACACCCGGGTGTACTGCAAGGCCGAAGGGTTTGTTGATAACCATTAAATCCTCATCCTCATACACAATATCGAGCGGGATGTTCTGGGGCATGATATGATAGGACTCCTCCAGCGATCGGGGCAGGATGATGGAAACAACATTACCTGGTTTTACCTTGTAATTAGGTTTTACATCCTTGTCATCCACTTTTACGGAACCCGCCTTGATAGCAGTCTGTAATTTGCTGCGCGTACGATTTGCCAGGCGGTCTATCAGGAATTTATCGAGCCTGATGAGCGATTGTTTCGGGTCAGCCACAATCTCATGCCGCTCATAAAATTCGTCCGTCTGCGGTGCGTCTTCGGCATCGTCTACTCCTTGCGAATCGGCTCCGGGTATTACTTCCGGCGGAGTCTCTGCTGTAATTCGGTGTTTCTGGTTCATTTCGGTGCTCATTGGTCAAATTGATTACGGTGCAAAAGTAGCGTATTATCCGGTATAAGTTATTGGTTATTGGTTATCAGTTATTAGTGGTGGTTAGGCTTGGCCTTTTGAGAAGCCAAGCCTAACCACCACTAATAACTGATAACCAATAACCAATAACAAAAAAATGTTAGCAACATGTGGAAAACGGGGGGATAACTAAAACGTCCCTTATGCGCCGGTTTGTACGGGGTGAAATTATCTTTGCCCACATTCTATTCCTTTCTTTTGTGGGAAAGACCCCGATCATCCATTGAAAATCAAAACATTAGAACCTTAAAAGCGAACGACCATGCTTAAAGATATGGGAAAAGTCATCACAATAGCCAACCAGAAAGGCGGCGTAGGTAAAACGACAACTGCTATCAACCTCGCTGCTTCCTTAGCAATTCTGGAAAAAAGAGTGCTGCTCATCGACGCCGATCCGCAGGCAAACGCTTCTTCCGGTGTAGGCCAGGCCGATACGTCCGAATATGTGAGTCTGTATGATTGCCTGGTGCATGGCACCGATCCGCGACAGGCGATCATGGCGACGGAAACGCCCAACCTGTTTCTGCTGCCCTCCAATATCGACCTGGTCGGCGCCGAACTGGAACTGGTGGATCGCCCTAACCGCGAATACATCATGCGCGGTATCGTCGGAGAAATAAAACAGGACTACGACTATGTCTTTATCGACTGCCTGCCATCGTTGGGTCTGATCACGGTCAATGCCCTGGTGGCTGCCGATACGGTACTGATTCCGGTGCAATGCGAAATGTTCTCGTTTGAAGGACTTGCGAAGTTGAAAAACACGATTTCCCTCATCAAACAGGGGTTCAACCCGAATCTTCAGGTAGAAGGACTGCTGATTTCCATGTACGACAGCCGCCTTCGTTTAGCCAACGCTATTGTGGAAGAAGTACGCAACAGTTCCAATGACTACGTTTTTGAAACCATTATTCACCGCAATTCAAGGGTAGCGGAAGCCCCTATGTCGCACACGCCGGTAGCATTGTATGATGTAAACAGCAAGGGCGCTACTAACTTTTTCAACCTCGCCGAAGAGTTTTTGCGGCGCAATTGATCGTACAATGGCAAAGAAATTTGATACGGGCGGCATTAAAACCCTGCTCGGCAATTCTGCAAAATTAGAGAAAGCAGTATTGGAAAACCCGCAGGAAGTCGTGCGCGAACTCGCTACCACGGTGGCCTTGCTTCCTATTGAACAAATACAGGCGAACAGCGGACAACCGCGCCAGAAATTTGACAAAGAAACGCTGGGCGAGCTGGCTGCCAGCATCGCGGCGCATGGTATCATCCAGCCGATTACGGTACGGCGCCTGCAGGACAAAGAATACCAGATTATTTCCGGTGAACGCCGTTTCAGGGCCAGCCAATTGGCCGGATTGAAAGAAATTCCTGCTTATGTGCGCCTCGCCAACGACCAGGAATTGCTGGAAATGGCGCTTATTGAAAATATCCAGCGCGAAGACCTGAATGCCTGGGAGGTGGCCATCTCTTACGGGCGCCTGAAAGAAGAATTTGAACTGACGGACGAAATGCTGTCCACCCGCGTCGGCAAACAACGCAGTACGGTGACCAACTACCTGCGCCTGCTCAAATTTGAAGGAGATGAGGATATTAAACGCGGCCTCATCGAAGGAAAAGTTTCCATGGGCCATGCCCGAGCACTGGCCGGCGTGAATGACTTTGCTTTGCGTAACTCCCTGTACCACAAGATTGTAGCCGAAGACCTTTCCGTTCGGGCCGTTGAAGCGCTGATTGCAAGTTACCAGGAAAATAAAAAAGGCAAAGAACCTGCACCAGACAAAAATCTGCCGCCACACTTACGCGAAATCCAGGATAAATTCAATGCTTTTTTCGGCGGAAAAGTGCAACTGAAACGCGATGAAAAAGGCAAAGGACAATTGGTGGTGACGTTTAAAAATGATGCGGAACTGAACCGGCTGATCGATTTGATCGGTTGATTTTTTGGATTTTTTGGATTGAGGTGGCACACGGATTGAAAGGATTGGACACGGATTTTCCCGACGTCGAGTTGACGAAAAATCCGTGTCTCATCCTTTCAATCCGTGTGCCACCTCAATCCAAAAAATCCAAAAAATCAACCTTTCCACTCCAACACCCACTCTGCTGCGCGCAGCCTTCCCTCCGCTTCCACAACCCATTCATCCGGTGCGGGCAGCATCTCGCTCAGGCATAAGTCCTCATCGCCTTGCTGCTGCAACATTTTTATAAAATCCTGTAGCAGCAGTGGACTGTTTTGGTCGAAAAAACGGGTTTTTCCATTGCTGAAACCGGCAAAGAAATACCGGGGTACATCCCATTCTGACAAGATGTTCCGGGTGCTGATAAATTGTTCAAACGCTTCCAACGATGAGTCAATCAATCGGCTTTGACATACATGAGGAGCGACCCTCCAGGCTGCCCGTTCCAATACAAGCGATTGATATTCAATTCTTTTACGCCAAAGTACACCTGCCTGCAACATATTCCAGTCTGCATTTTGAGTAAAAATTCCGGCAGAAACGAACGGCACTCCCAGGTGCCATAATATCTGGACCACTGGCGGACGTCCGCTTGGCGCTTCCAGCCCGAGGTCACTGAAAACAATTTGTCGCTTGTGTGTTTTCTCCCTGAGTTGAATATGGTCCTTATCCCGAAAAACCAGCAGATTACTCATCGCAAGATTGTGCGCCACCCCTACCCTGCCGCCCGGTACAGCCAGCGACTCAGGCGCAAAAAGGGGTTGAAAATTCGCATTGTTCCAGTCTTGCCAGGGAAAAGCGATCGTATCGTCAGGCCACCATTCCTGCAACTGCTCGCGCACAGCTGCCGGGAAAAGGTGCAACCAGCGGGCCATCATTTTCCCGCCTCCGGGATATAGCGCGTTCAGCACAGCCCGGTACTCGCCGGATGCTGTTTTGTAAAACTGAACAAGTGCCCCGATTTTTTCCAGGTACAATTGGTTTTCAAATATTTCTGCTGTCTTATTCCTTTCTTTTTGTTCGAGAAACAATTTGCAGAACGACAAAAATGGCATGGATTCACCTTCCGATAAGAACTCCTGTCCAAACAAAATCAATTCCGCCCGCAATCCGGAGATTCGGTAAGGAGCAGCATTTTCCAGGGCTTCATTAAATTCGGCTGTCACTTTATGGATAAATTCAGCGGGCAAGTGGACATGTGCCGATGATTCTACATCTTCGTAAAAGATATGCTCTGGTGCGATATCCGGGCAAACACCACCATACCGTTCAAAAAAAGTGCGGCACTGCGAAAGTGCCTGTAGTTGCACCTCCCGGGCTTCAGAAACAGATTGAAAAGAAAGGGACCGTGCCGCTGTCCGCAGCCATTGCAGCAGGTAGGCAGCGTCGGTAAGCAGGGAAGAACTGGGTAGAAAGCCAAGGTAATTGTACAAACTACCGCACCAACTCGCAGAAAGTCCTTTTTCAGGCCAAATCCACTCTATCCATCCATAGTCAATTAATTGAAAAACAAATGATTGTATGTCGCCTTCTTTGTCTTCCATTTCATCGGCTAGTACTGCGGTCAAATCGCAATAGCGAACGGTTTTCTCGTGTTGTTCAAAAAACGTTTGTATTATTTCAAGTGCTGCACTCTTGTATATATACTGAAAACTCTCCTGCTTGCCATTGAAATAGAGCCACTCATACCTTCCGGCGCTGTTTTGCAAACTTGGATTGAGTTGCATTCCCAAGGTGTTGAAAAAAGCCGGATCCCGGAGCAGTACCTCGTACAAGCCCGGGAGCAGCGCTACATTGGGCGTTGCAATGTGTTTGTTTGTTGAAAAAACGGGCGTTTGTTCATCTGTTTCTGCCGTCTGCCTGTCCAGGTATTGCAGATGCACGGTGGCTAATCTGCTGAGCGGTGTTGTTTTGGTAGCAGCTCTGGTGAAGTAATGAAGTAGAGACAATGCTGTGCGACGTTCTTTTTTGTGCCAGTTTTCAGGGTTGGAATCTGCCAAATCCGGAAGTTCAGCCAGCAGACTGTGGCTGGTAAAAAGCAGCGAACGATTGATGGTTTCATGGCCGGCATATTGAATCAGCGCTTCCCTTTCTGCAAGAACCAGTGTAGTAAACTTTTCCTGCAATTGACTGACAACGAACTGTTTGTTTGATATTTTTTCATTCAGATGATCAATCATCCGGGCGAGATCGGGGCGTTTTTCCCGCAGATAAGGATCAACAACAATGGCTTTATCAAATTTTTCCAACCGCAAATGCCGGCGCGTATTGGTCATCGTTTTTTGCAAACGGGCGTCCGGCAACAAAATATCTTTTTCCTGTTCAAAAACTGTTTTAACCAGAGATGCGGCAGATTGCAAGTGATTTGAAGCCTCGGCAAAAGACGTATGCAGGAGAACCATTTCTTCATTGGAGCAGGAAGGCCACTGCAAAGGCAAGCCGGCAGTCCGAACGAGCAACAGGGGGAATATGTCGATACTGATCCGGTTCATAAGTACTGTTTTATCTAAATTTTTGAATATTCGAGGATGCGAGTATTTGAGTATAAATGATTCGTTATCAGTCAGATACTCGAATACTCAAATCTTCAGATACTCAAAAAGATTAGGCGATTTTGTAGTTATAAAAATTAGTTTTGCTTAAATTCTTTACAAATGCTGGAGTATCAACACGGATAACCAATAACTAATAACTGATAACTAATTGCGAAACCGCTCTTCGTAAAACGCGACGACCCTTTCGTCCGTAATAATATCCTGGGTGCGGATAGGTTGTCGCAGCACAATTCCTTCCAGCGTTCGGCAGCGGCTGAGTGCCACATACAGTTGGCCGTGTTCAAATGCGCCGCCGCCCAGGTCGATCAAAACCCTGTCGAATGTTTTGCCCTGGCTTTTGTGGATCGTGATGGCCCATGCGAGTTTAAGCGGATACTGGGTAAATGATCCGGCCACTTCGGTTTCGATACTTCCGGTGGCTGAAGCGCGGTAGCGGATAATTTCCCATTCAATTTTAGGGACGTCTATTTTTCGTTTTTTACCGCCGTATTCTTCCGTTTCCACTACGATGCTGTCCTGGCTGAGTTGGATAATTTTACCGATCGTGCCATTAACAAACTGCTTCTCTTCCTGGTCGTTGCGCACAAACATGACCTGCGCTCCCAGCCGCAGGCGCAGCGCCGCATCTGTCGGGTACAAACCCGGATCAAACTGACCTTTCACTGAGGCCAAAAACTCAAATTCAGGCGTATCGAGTTGTGAAAGTTCCCGCTGGTTGATCCTGTCCGCAGTGGCATTGCGGGCGCAGAGCGTGATATAACCTTCCATTTCGTTGAAATGCGGCGCGTGCCGTTCGTTCAGGTCCTCGAGGTCGTCATAATCTATTTCATTGATGCGCACGGCTTCCAGCAATCGCAGAAAATGGCGCGATTCCTGCCGGTATACCTTCCTGAGTTCCAGCATATCTAATTGAAAATCAGGCTCCTGAAAAATTTTTGCAGAGAAAAAATAAGGCGATTCGTAGTATTCATTAAAATACGAGGCTTCCACCGGGTCCCTTGTCACCACCGGCGGCAACTGAAACAAATCGCCAAAAAAAACGACCTGCAAGCCGCCGAAGGGCCTGAAATTCTCCCGGTTGATCCGCAGGAATTTGTCCATGCCGTCCAGCATGTCCGCGCGAACCATCGAAATTTCATCGATAATGAGCACTTCCAGGTTTTTGTACAGGCGCAGCAAGTCTTTCCGGGTCACCCTGCGCGCGGCTTCGGAAGGTGTAATGATCCGCGGCGGAAATCCGAAGAAGGAATGGATGGTTTGTCCCTGCACATTTAGCGCGGCGACGCCGGTTGGCGCCAGCACGGCAACTTTTTTTTTGGTCGTATTGCGAAACAGTTGGAGCAGCGTACTTTTCCCCGTACCGGCCTTGCCTGTTATGAACAGGCTTTGACCGGTTTTTTCCAACGCATCGAGCGCATACTTAAAGTCGTCGTTGAGTTGTAAGGGTATTTGGTCTATCATTTTTACGATTTTGAACGTTGCCGCCAATTGGACGGAGCGACGTTGACGACTTGTAACTGCTCTTGTTGTTGCAGATAAAGCCGCAAAGCAAGATGCGCCGCTATGGATGCCGCCGGTTTCTGGCTTTCGATCAGTTGTTCCGCTGAAAAATACTGCTGCACAAAATGCGTCGTGAAATCAGCCGAAATAAAAGCCGGATGGTCGAGCACAAACTGGCCGAACGGCAGTGTGGTAGCCACACCTTCCACCATATAGCCGGCTATGGCTTCTTTCATCAACTGGATCGCTTCGTTTCGTGTAGCGGCGTGTACGACGAGTTTGGCCAGCATCGGATCGTAATAAATGGGTACGTCCATACCTTCTGTAAATCCGCCGTCCACCCGGATACCCGGCCCTTCCGGCACCTGGTATTTGGTGAGTGTGCCCACACTCGGCAGAAAGTTGTTGAGCGGATCCTCGGCATAAACGCGCAGTTCGAGCGCATGACCGTCGATTTTCAGGTCTTCCTGCGCAAAAGGTAATTGTTCGCCCCTGGCTACCCGGATTTGTAATTCCACCAGATCCAAGCCCGTTATCATTTCGGTTACAGGGTGTTCCACCTGCAATCGGGTATTCATTTCCAGGAAATAAAAATCGCGGTTTTCATCCACGAGGAATTCTACGGTTCCTGCGCCCACGTAATCGCAGGCTTTGGCTACCCGGACGGCGGCTGCACCCATCGCCCGGCGCATTTCCGGACTCAGGATGGCACAGGGCGCTTCTTCCACCACTTTCTGGTGGCGGCGTTGAATGGAACACTCCCGGTCGAAGAGATAAACAATATTTCCATGCCGGTCGCCCATAACCTGTATTTCCACGTGTCTCGGGCCTGTCACATATTTTTCGATAAAAACAGCGCCGTCGCCGAAAGCGGAAACCGCTTCCGAAATAGCGCGCTCCATTTGCTCTTGGGTATCTTCTTCCCGTTCCACAATACGCATGCCCTTGCCGCCGCCACCTGCGGAGGCTTTAATCAGGATAGGGTACCCTACCCTGCGCCCGATTTCTTTTGCCATTTCGATGTCCGTAATGGCCTGTTCGATGCCTGGTACCATGGGCACATTGAACTTTTTAGCGGCTTCTTTGGCTGCTAATTTGCTCCCCATCATTTCAATACTATGCGGATCAGGACCGATAAAAATGATACCGGCAGCGGCTACTTTTCGGGCAAATTCAGCGTTTTCGCTTAAAAATCCGTATCCCGGGTGTATGCCTTCCACGCCCAATTGCAAAGCGGTTTCAATGATTTTATCTGCTTTCAAATAACTCTGTGCGGAAGGCGCCGGGCCAAGCAGTACCGCTTCATCTGCAAAGCGGACATGCGGCGCGTTGCGGTCTGCTTCGGAATAAACAGCTACCGTTTGAATGCCCATCCGGCGCGCTGTGCGCATGATTCTAAGGGCAATTTCACCCCTGTTGGCGACAAGTATTTTTTTCATCTTATATGCAGGTTTCGATAAGCGAGCAAGGTACTGATTATGGTTAATACAGCGCCGGTCAACATAGCTGCACCGGGAAAATATATCGGAGCGTCAGGCGCGGTGAAATATGCAAATATGCCGGTCATCAGGAGCGGACCTACAATGGCGGTGAGGCTCATCAAACTGGTTAGTCCGCCTTGCAATTCACCCTGCACATTTGCCGGCACCTGATTGGAAATCAGTCCCTGTAAAGATGGGCCGGCGATACCGCCCAGGCAATAAGGAATCAGAAACAAAAACATCATCCAGCCTTCGGTGGCAAAGGCGAACAACAGGAATCCAAGGGAATACAACCCAAGGCCGACATATACACCGCGTTCCTGCCCCAGCCTGGGAATGATGATCCGAATCAATCCCGCCTGTACAATTGCAGTAACCAAGCCTACAAAACTGAGTGAAATGCCCACCATCCGTTCATCCCATTTGAATTTCTCCATGGTGTAAAACGACCAAGCGCCCTGTACGGCCTGCGCGGCAATGTATAACAATACCAAAGAGGCGATCATACCGATGATAACGGGATACTTGCGGAGTTGGAGCAGGGTGCCGATCGGATTGGCGCGTTTCCAGTCAAACGGGCGGCGGTTCTCCGGCGCGAGCGATTCGGGCAAAATGAATAAACCATACAGCCAGTTGAGCAAAGCCAGCGCTGCTGCTGCCAAAAATGGCGCTCTGGGGCCATATTGTCCCAAAAAGCCTCCAATTGCAGGCCCGATAATAAATCCAAGGCCGAATGCTGCGCCGATCATGCCGAAATTCTGGGCGCGTTTTTCGGGCGTACTCACATCCGCAATATAGGCGGAAGCTGTGGTGAAACTGCTGCCCAGGATACCCGCCAGAATGCGTCCGACGAATAACCAGCCGATCGTCGGCGCATACGCCTGAAAGATATAATCCAGTCCGAAACCGAATAACGACACCAGCAAAATGGGGCGCCGGCCATATTGATCGCTCAAACCTCCCAGAATCGGGGCGAAAATGAATTGCATCAGCGCATAGGAAAACATCAGCCAGCCGCCTACCTGTGCGGCATGGCTCATCGTGTCACCGGTCAGGTGGGTTATCAATTTGGGTAGTACCGGAATGATGATGCCGAATCCGATAACGTCTATCAGCAGGGTAACAAAAATAAAACCTACCGCGGCAGAACGATTTTGCAACATAAAATCAGGTTAATTAAGTAGTTATCGGTGATTAGTTATCAGTTATCCATGTTGATAATCAAGCATTTGTAAAAAATTTAGGCAAAACTAATTTTGCACTTATGTAGGAATTCGGAATATATTGCTGCTGAAGGGGGCGCACAACGGCGGCAAAAAAAATCCATAGAAGAGAGAAGACGCATCTATGTCTGATATGTTAAAATTTATAAATCTGAAATTTTTTTTCGGACTGTTTTTTTTGCGTTTTCAGGACACAAAGAACGGACAAAAATATTCATCTTTTATCACTTAAAATGCCGTCGATATGGGTTGCCAGTAGATAGTTAAAGTGTTCGGAATGGGTATGTCTGAAAACCTTTCCCTCACATTGCACTACCCTGCGAATGCCCCTTACGGCATTGGTAAAAAACACCTCATCGGCCTCCATCAGTTCCTCCGGTTGAACAGACTTTTCCAGCACCGGATACCCGGATGACGGCAATACGTGCAACAATAAATCCCGGAGCACACCTGTTACAGGCCCGTCAGACAGCGGAACCGTGCAGACCTGATGATTGGCCATCCAAAAGATGTTGCTGCTCGTCGCTTCGCATACCTGCTCCCGACAATTTAGTATGATTGCATCATCCCAGCCTTTGGCACACGCTTCTTTCGCCGCGGCTACATAACGCGCTCCATTCAGGGATTTTAAACCCGATAATGAATCTACAGAAAGCCGGATTGTTTCGGAAAAACCAATTGAAAGCCCCTCAGAATATCCATCAAACATACTGGAGGTCAATTCCTTAGCGGTGATAAGGAATTGGGGCGTATCATCCTGCGGGTTATACAACCCGCCGGGCGATCGCCAGATTGTCAGCCGCACGCGAGCGTTGCCATACGCTGCGCGCAGGATTTCTTTTGCAAAAAAATCCGCTGACCAATGCGTCGGTATGGCATAACCCATTGCAATCAACCCTTTTGAAAGGCGCTCCCAATGCCTGGACATTAAAGGAATCTGACCTTCAAAAACCCGAATGCTTTCGAACAAGGCATCGCCATAATACAAGCCGCGCTGGACAGCCAGCATTTCAGGCGGCCAATCGGCGATGAGTTGTGCGTTGAAATTGATCATGTTCATTGAAATGCTGAATTCGTAATCAGTTATTGGTTACTAGTTATTGGTTATTCGTGTGATAACCCTTGGCTTTAGTAATTGATTAAGCCAAAGATTACCACACGAATAACCAATAACTAATAACCAATAACCAACAACAACCGATTTTTTCACCTTTAATTTTTTCTTTTAACTTATGCACACAATTGTTTTAATCACTTACCGATCCTTCGCATCCCTTTTGCTGGTTTTGAGTTTTGTACTCCCGGCTATTTCCCAAAACTCCAATACACTGCCTCCGGTAGCAGAATGGCTGGAAAGTTACCGTTTATCGGGCGATTTCAGCCCGGTCAATATTTTCAGCGTCGCCTCGGAACGTTCAGACAACCTCGAACAGGTGGTAGAAAATGCAACCTTGCTGAACATGAACGAGCAGGCGCTGGATGAGTTGCTGCACATGGCACCCACTACCCTGCGCTTGCAGGTGCCCGACAAAAACAATACCCCTTTCGACCTGGAATTAGTCAAAGTTGACATCCTGGCGCCCGAATTTTCTGTCGGAGCGCTGGGCGAAAATGCCGCAGACAATATTCCATACCATCCTGCAGCCCACTATCGGGGTATTCTGAGCGGCCAGCCTAATTCATTGGTTGCCATTAGTTTTACCAGCAGCGGCGTAATGGGTATGATCGCTGTGGACGACAATAAATGGCAACTGGGTAAAATGGAAGATGGTTCTGATCAGCATATTTTGTACCGATCCACCGACCTGAAAGCCAGCTCGCCTTTTGAATGTTATGCAGATGATGATGCAGTTTTACCTGATGCGGAAATTTCGGCTGAGGAACGGGGCGTGGGTTGTAAAACGGTCAACGTATACTTTGAATGCGACTATAAATTGTACACAGACAAGGGTTCGAGCACAACCAATGTGACAAATTATATCACCGGCTTATTCAATCAGATTTCGACTTTGTACGCCAATGAGAATGTAGGAATAGCCATTTCACAATTGTATATATGGACTTCTACTGACCCGTACGCGTCTTTGAATAGCACCAGTTCAGTTCTGAATGCTTTCAGAAACCAGCGCGGAACCAACCACAACGGCAACCTGGCGCATTTTCTGTCGACCCGTGCCCTGGGCGGCGGCATTGCCTATCTCGATGTTATTTGTTTTAAAAATTATGCACACGGCGTCAGTGCCATCGGCGCGACCTATCAAAATGTACCGACCTACTCCTGGACGGTGGAAGTCGTCACACATGAATTGGGGCATAACCTCGGCGCCTGGCATACACATTCCTGCAACTGGACCGGCGGCGCCATCGATAATTGTTATTCGCCGGAAGGTTCCTGTTCTCCGGGGCCAAGTCCGTCGGGCGGCGGCACTATTATGAGTTACTGCCACCTGAATGGCACCGGGATCAATTTTACAAAAGGGTTCGGTCCTTTGCCGGGCGCACGGATTCGCAACCAGGTTTTGGCGGCTACCTGCCTGACGCAATCGGGATCAACTCCCGGCTCGCTGGTTACTTCAGCACTGAGCAATGCTTCTGCCACCCTTTCCTGGGGCGCCATCACAGGAGCAACTTCTTATACCATTCAATACAAACCTAATTCTTCCACATCATGGATTACGCTCAACCCGACCACATCGGCTACCTATAATCTGACAGGACTTGCTGCCAATACCGCCTACAATTGGAAGGTGAAAACGGATTGTTCCAATTATTCGGATGTCTCCAATTTTACCACCACCAACACCTCGGGAGGCGGTAGCACCACTTGTGCGGCGCCGAGCGGCCTGACTAATGCAAACCTGAGCAGCAGCTCGATCACTGTGCAATGGCTTGCCGTTTCGGGTGCAACAAGTTATACGGTTCAATATAAACTGGGTTCCTCCTTGACCTGGAATACTGCCGGAAACACAACGTCGAATACGTATGGCCTGAACGGCCTGAACCCCGGCACCGTGTACAATTGGCGGGTAAAATCCAATTGTTCTACCGGGTATTCCGCAAC
>JALHMA010000039.1 GCA_022844265.1 Saprospiraceae bacterium
GTGAAATTTTATAGGTAACACCGAGTTTCAGGTTGACGCCGATACCTTCCGTGCGGAGGTATTCCGTATATGTCAGGTTGTCAAAATACTGTGCATTGCCTTCCAGGCCACCGCCGGGGTCACTTTCGTTGTATTCTCCTTCGATGCGGTAATTCACAAAAGGCACGCCGACTGTAGCGCCCACCATCAGTTTTTCATCGTAGTTGCCGGCAAAAGACAGGATCATTTCATTCATGCGGCCATAGGTGGTAAGCGTCTGCGAACGATCCAGGATTGCGTTGGGTGTAGCGGAAAAGTCGTAATCCAGCACACCGTTCTGCTCATAAATCGCATTCGTATTCCAGGCCAGACCCGAGCCGAAAGGATACAGGTCAGCCTCGTTGCCGCCGCTGTTAAATACGGCCTGCGCATCGGCGAAAAAGCCGTTCATAATGGAGCCTTCTGCCTGGCCTTCGTAAAAAATGGACTGGTGGTAGTTGTTCTGCCGGTTCAGGCCGATGGCAACGTTGAACGTTTTCCAGGCGCTGTTCTGGGGCGTAGTGTTGAACACCATGCCGAAATTGTCAAAACCGAAAGCGCTTTTATCATCTTCAAAACCAACATTGTTACCGCCCGCCAGGGTTGTTTCAGAGCGGGAAAACCGGAGAGAAGGAGTGACGACCAGTTCGTTGGTGCGAAACATAGCCAAACCGGCGGGGTTCTGGCTGATAGCGCCAAACTCGGCGCCCAATGCGCCAAAAGCGCCGCCTGCGCCGAGATAACGGGCAGAACCGCCCGGTTGCAGATAAGAGTATCGCAGGACGTCGGACACCGTCTGGCTATAAGCGGAGGCCGATAAAAACAGGATCAATACGGGCAAAAAATATCGTTTCATCTGAAGTAGTAATTTTACAAGTAAAAAATGTGGTGTTTGGGCATAAAAAAATGGGTGGAAAAGGCGACAAGACCACTCCCCACCCATCTTTTAACGAGTGCGTTTATATTTCCCGGTTCGTTAGCCGTTTAGTTGCGACCCCGGCTTCCGCCACCGCTGCTGCCGCCGGAACTCCGGCCGCCGCCGCCGCCACTACCGCTGCTGCCAGAGGAAGAGGGACTGCTGGAACGGCTGCTACCGCTGTCAAATGTACGCGGGCTGCTGCTTTCGTTGCGACTCGGGCGGCTTTCCTGCGTTCTGGCAGGGGCATCGTTGCTGCGGGCGCGTTCTTCCGTTCTGGAAGGACGATCGTATGTGCGCGGACGTTCTTCAGTACGTGAAGGGCGGGTTTCAGGCTCGCTGCGGCGCGTAGGCGTTTCGTTGCGTGAAGGCCTTGTCTCCGCTTCATTGCGACGTGCGGGTGTTTCCGTTCTGGACGGGCGGGTTGTTTCCGCTTCGCTGCGGCGCGGCGCAGGCTCGCGAGTCGGCCGCGTGCTTTCCGGTTGATCCATATTGCGACCATCTCTGGTCGTTGGAGCGTTTGTTTTGTCATCAGCCCGGCGGCCATAGTCTTCGGAAGCCCGGGTACGGTCTGTCGAAGTCGTCGGCGTTCTGATCGGCTCTACGTTTCTGGTTGTTGCGCGGGTGCCCCGGTTTTCCAACACTGGTCCATCTGTTTTTGCAGCCAGACGGCCCAACGAGCCATTGCTTTCTGCGATACGGGCATAGCCGGTATTCACTGTTGATCCGTGGCGGCGAACGCCCGTGTAGGTTTTGGGCTGGTATCCGCTGGGGTTACCACCATTATTACTGTAGGAGTAATTGTTATTTACCCAGTTGTTGCCGTAGTACGGGTTAAAACCGTTCATGGTCCAGTATGGGTCGTAATAAAAATTATTCATAGCCCAAGGGTTATTCCAGGCGTTGAAACCGCTGTAGCAGCTGTTCCAGCCCCAGGAACTCCATACCGGGCCGACGCCCCAGGAGTACCAGCTGTTCCAGCGCTGCGCCCTGCGCCATTGCCTCCAGGTCCAGTAGTCATTGAAACCGTAGGTATAAATGCTGTTACCCGGCATGAAGAAAGGATCGTAGTAGTACATATCCACAAAGAAGGGATCGTAATAATCGATCACCCTTGCCGGGCGGTGAAAGCGTCGGATACGCGAAGAATACTGATACGCATAATCGTCGTCTTCATTGTAGTATTCATCATCATTGTCGTAGCGACGCGTGATGTTACTTGGTTCCCGGTACTCAGAATCGTCGCTGTTGTTGTTTGTTCTAACAGTTGGTGCAGGCGCATCTGTGGCCGGGTCATAGTACAGATCATCCTGTGCCATTGCAGGAGCATACAGCCCAAAGGTGCAAAAGACGAGGAGAATCCAAAACAGAGACTTATTTTTTTCTTTCATGGTGTAGAATGTTTTTTTGCGAGTGTTCCGGTACGCAAGTTTACAGGGTCAAAAATATTACCTTTGCGCACTTTTTTTGGTTAATGTGGCTTTAAATGCTGAATGAGTGGTGGTTAAAGTTGGCTTAATACGGCAATTTTCAGGGACACTTTTGTTAAAATCGTAAAGCGTTCTCGAATTTCGGGCGTTTATGCAAACTTTTTTCATTCAAAACTTCAGTTATTCATTAGATCAATGAAACCTTCATAAGTAACATTCAGTTGAAACATTAACCGGTATTTAACCAAACCTATCCGTACAATTGTCAGGAATAGCCTTTTCATCGCGCTTGTTCCAAACGATGCTCAAAACTACAAATAAATAATGGCAAAAGAAATTACACCCCGTTCGGAAGATTATTCACAGTGGTACCTCGATATTGTACAGAAGGCCCGGCTGGCCGACAACTCGCCTGTGCGCGGCTGTATGGTCATCAAACCGCATGGTTTCGGTATTTGGGAGCGTATGCGCGATGCGCTGGACGCCATGTTCAAGGAAACCGGCCACGTCAATGCCTATTTTCCTTTGTTTATTCCCAAAAGTTTTTTGAGCAAAGAAGCCGCGCACGTGGAAGGTTTTGCCAAAGAATGCGCCGTGGTGACGCATTACCGCCTGAAAAACGACCCCAATGGCGGTGGTATCATCGTCGACCCGGATGCGAAACTGGAAGAAGAACTGATCGTGCGCCCCACTTCTGAAACCATTATCTGGAATACGTACCGCGACTGGATTCAGAGTTACCGCGACCTGCCGATCCTCATCAACCAGTGGGCCAATGTCGTGCGTTGGGAAATGCGTACGCGCCCGTTCCTGCGCACCACAGAATTCTTGTGGCAGGAAGGCCATACGGCGCATGCTTCCGCCGAAGAAGCCATTGCGGAGACCGAACAGATGCTCGATGTGTACGCGCAGTTTGCAGAAGAGTGGATGGCCATGCCCGTGATTAAAGGTATCAAGACGGCCAATGAACGTTTTGCCGGCGCCGTGGAAACCTACTGTATCGAGGCGCTCATGCAGGATGGCAAAGCGCTTCAGGCGGGTACTTCCCACTTCCTGGGCCAAAACTTCGCCAAAGCATTTGATGTGCAGTTTTTGAACAAGGAAAACCAGCAGGAATACGTGTGGGCTACCTCCTGGGGCGCCTCTACGCGCCTGATCGGCGGTCTTATTATGACGCATTCGGACGACGACGGCCTGATTCTCCCGCCCAAACTGGCGCAGGTGCAGGTGGTGATCGTCCCGATTCCAAAACCATCGCCCGAACTGACCGAAGCCGCCGATAAAATTGCAGCCGAGCTGCGCGCCAAAGGTGTCCGGGTAAAAATTGATACCGACGACCAGAACCGTCCCGGTTTCAAATTTGCGGAATACGAAATGATCGGCATTCCGGTTCGCCTCGGACTCGGCATGCGCGACCTCGCCGCCGGCCAGGTGGAAGTGGCCCGCCGCGACACCAAGGAAAAAACCAATGTGCCGCTCGATGGTATCGGTAGTTACGTGTCAGACCTGCTCGATGAAATCCAGCAAAACCTGTTCAACCGCGCCAAAGCCTACCGCGACGAACATATCACGAAGGTGGATACCTGGGATGAATTGGTGAATGTGCTGGAAAATAAAGGCGGTTTTGCTTTCGCCCACTGGGATGGCACAACGGAAACGGAACTGGAAATCAAGGAAAAAACAAAAGCCACGATTCGCTGTATTCCGCTCGATTCGCCGGAAGAAGCCGGCGCTTGTATCCTGACCGGTAAGCCGAGCGGGCGGAGGGTGTTGTTCGCGAAAGCCTATTGAATCGTGTTTAGTGTTTGGTGTTTAGTGTTTGGGGGTGCTTCGCTTTAGGCATTTGTTGATATTTTGGTCAAGTTTTCACTAATTCCTAAAGCGAAGCACCCCCAAACACTAAACACCAAACACCAAACACGATTCTCAATTACAGGCCTGAAAAACGACAGATAAAACCATCCGAGCCGCCAAGCGGGATGCCTCTCACTCCACTTCCGTTACCTTCAAAAAGTTCGTAGAAAGCCTTTGTTCCAGCGGCATGGAGCCGGTATTGATCACCGTATCGCCCGTTTGGACGAGACCTGCATTTTTCAGGATAATCGTGCAATCCTCGATGGTTTCATCGGTAGAACTGAACTGATCGTAATAAAAGCATTGTACGCCCCACAGCAGGTTGAGCGATTTGAGCATACTCTGGTGGTTGCTGAAAATATAGATCGGCGATTGCGGCCGGAAACTGCTCACTTTGAAAGCGGTATAACCCGACACCGTCATCCCGATAATCCCTTTTGCGCCGATTTCTTCCGCTACTCGGCACGCATTAAAGCATACGACGTCGGAGTGAAACAGTTTGAAATTGGGAGAAGGATATGGGCGGTGGCTGGTAATATGGGGCCAGTATTGTTTTTCTGCCTGCTCGATAATGCGACACATATACTGAATCACCAAAGGCGGGTTGTGTCCAACGGAGGTTTCGCCGCTGAGCATCACAGCATCAGTTCCATCCAGCACGGCATTGGCGACGTCGGTCACCTCCGCGCGGGTAGGTGAAGGATTGGTAATCATACTGTCCATCATCTGGGTCGCAACAATCACAGGGCGGGCGTATTGCATGCAGAGGTGAATGATTTCCTTCTGCGTCATGGGCAATTGCTCGATGGGCATTTCCACACCCAGGTCGCCGCGGGCTACCATGATGCCGTTGCAGGCGCGGATGATTTCCCGGATGTTGCGGACCGCTTCCGGTTTTTCAATTTTTGCCATCATTTTGGCCGGGTGGCCGGTGCGTTCCAGTGCATCGCGCAGGTCGTCCATGTCTTCCGGGCGGCGTACAAAAGACAGTGCAATCCAGTTGACAGGCTGAGTCAGGATAAACTCCAGGTCTTCGCGGTCTTTCGCCGTCATCGAAGGTTGCTTTACATTAGTATCCGGCAGGTTCACTCCTTTTTTGCTGCTCAATACGCCGCCGTGCAGTGTTTTCAGGCGTACGGTGTCTTTTTTATTGGTTTCGATGACTTCAAAAACAAGTTTGCCATCGTCCATCATAATACGTTCACCTACCTGGCAGTCTTCCGCAAATTCGGGGTAAGACATGTAAATGCGGTCCATTGTGCCTTCCGCAGTCTTGTCGTTGACAATGGTAATGACATCTCCCGTTTTGAGTGGCAGGGCGTTGTCTTTGATATTGCCTACCCGCAATTTCGGCCCCTGTAAGTCGGCCAGGATGCCAATATGGGTTTTGTATTCTTCGTTGATCGCCACGATATGTTGTATAACAGACAGGTGATCGGCGTGGCTGCCATGGCTGAAGTTGAGTCGGAAAATATCTACGCCGGTCTTGACCAGTTCCAGTAGATTTTCGTAGGAACTGCATGCCGGGCCGACAGTGGCCACGATTTTGGTGTTTTGTGAACCGCCTTTGCGCATAATCTTCTTGTTTATTTCGAGCAAGGTAACGGATTCTGTGGCAGTCATAAATTTATTTTATTTTTAAGTGTAAAAATTACAATAAGTAAGAGCCGGCAAAAGTAGGGCAGCCAGGCGCAATATTCCAACGAATTTTAATAAGTTTTTGGGAATAAACCGGCATTTATGCCATAATTAAGACAGTAGCAAATCACATGCCGGATCAAAAATTTGTGGGCTAAGTGTTTGATTTACAAAAATGACACATGGGCATTATGTAAGCCCCTATAAAAAATCAGGAAGAAAAACTTTGGTAACCCATGGAATAGATGTTTCTTTGCCCCTCGAAAAATTGACTTTTTTTCACCTAAAGTTTAAAAAAATATGGCAAATGTAGCCGAACGCGTAAAAAAAATTATCGTTGACAAGCTAGGCGTAGACGAAAACGAAGTAACGCCCACCGCGAACTTCATTCAGGATCTCGGTGCTGACTCGCTCGATACGGTAGAATTGATCATGGAATTCGAAAAAGAATTCGATGTATCCATCCCTGACGAACAAGCAGAAAAAATTCAAACAGTCGGTGATGCCGTCGAATACCTTGAATCGATTGATAATCCTTAATGGGATGGCTTTGGCCGCCTTTTCTCCGATTGTATTAACGGACAAGAGTTATCCCGTCTCGTTTCAAACGAGACGGGATTTTTTGTGCCAGGGAACGATGAAATAAGAATTCGTTTGTTATTTCCTGCCGGCCCTGCCGACATTTACATTGGCGTATCTTGCCGATAATTTACCTTTGCCTGCCGAATCGCCTTTCAAGTATGCTTTCAAACCAAATTCATTAATTTTTCAACGTATGAAACGAGTCGTCGTAACTGGTCTTGGCGCTATCACACCTATCGGAAATAACGTTCCCGCTTACCTCGAAGGTCTTCAAAAAGGTGTGAGCGGAGCCGCTCCGATCACCCAATTTGATACTACGCATTTCAAAACGAAATTTGCCTGCGAAGTCAAAAACTTTGTTCCGGAGGATTTTATTGACAGAAAAGAAACACGTCGCATCGACCGGTTTACACAGTTTGCCATGGTGAGCGCTGCCGAAGCGATCAAAGATGCAGGATTTGACCTGGAAACCGTCAATAAACAGCGGGTGGGCGTTATCTGGGGTTCGGGTATCGGCGGTTTGCATACCCTTGAAAAAGAAATAGAAGAGCACATAACGGGTACGGGAGCGCCGCGCCACAATCCGTTCCTGATTCCCAAAATGATTATCAATATGGCAGCGGGCATGATTTCCATTCAGTACGGGTTTATGGGCATCAACTATGCCACCGTATCTGCCTGCGCTTCTTCTTCCCATGCCATTATCAATGCGGCCGATTATATTCGCCTCGGCAAAGCCGACATTATCATAGCAGGCGGCTCGGAAGCGACCATTGCCAAAACGGCTGTTGGCGGATTTAATAATATGAAAGCGATGAGCGAGCGCAACGACGACCCTCAGACGGCCTCGCGGCCTTACGACAAAGACCGCGACGGGTTTGTGCTGGGCGAAGGCGGCGGCGCGCTGGTACTGGAAGAATACGAACACGCTGTGCGACGCGGCGCCCATATCTACGCAGAATATGCAGGCGGCGCTATGACCAATGATGCCTACCACATTTCCGCCCCGCATCCGGAGGGCATTGGTGTGGTGAACGTGATGAACCTGGTGTTGGAGGAAGCCGGGCTTTCTATCGGCGACATCGGTTATATCAATACGCACGGTACGTCCACACCACTGGGAGATGTGGCCGAACTGATTGCGATTCAAAAAGTATTTGGAGCGGAAGCCGCAAAAGTGAATATTTCCTCTACCAAAAGTATGACCGGTCACCTGCTCGGCGCTGCCGGCGCTATCGAGGCCATCGCTTCGATATTAGCCATGCAACACAACTTCATACCGCCGACCATCAACCATTTTACCGACGACCCGGAAATAAACCCGAGCCTCAACCTGACTTTTAACCAAGCCCAAGACCGAAAGTTGAATGCTGCCCTCAGCAATACTTTCGGCTTTGGAGGCCATAATGCTTCCGTTATTTTCAGGAAGATATAAAGCATCAAAAATTTGATTCTGTGCGAGTTATCCGACGTTTTTACAACTACTATCTGCATCCTGATAAAGAACTTGCCCGCCGGCTGAGACAGCTGATCGGCTTTACCCCGGTGCATTTGCCACTTTTCAAACTGGCTTTTTTCCACAAAAGCACCTTCTCCACCCGCGACTACGCTATTTCCAATAACGAGCGGCTGGAGTTTCTGGGCGATGCCGTGCTCAGCACCATCGTGGGCGAATACCTGTTTAAAAAATACCCCAACAGCGATGAAGGGTTCCTGACGAAAATGCGTTCCAAAATTGTGAAGCGCAACTCGCTCGATGAAATTGCCGACAAAATGGGCCTCGACCTGTTTTTGGCCAATTACAACCAGACCCGCCTGTCCAAATCCATGCTGGGCAATGCCCTGGAAGCCTTAGTCGGAGCGGTCTATATCGAAGTCGGCTACGAACGCACCAAACAATACGTCGTGCGCCGCATCCTGCGCAAGTACCTCGATATACATGAACTGGAAGGTTTTGACGACAACTACAAAAGCCAGTTGCTGGAATGGTGCCAGAAAAACGGGCACAGTATCGAATACAAAGTGGTAGCCAAGTACAAAAGTGAAAAACGCGACAAATTCAAAGTCGCCGTTTTCGTCGATGGCCGGAAAATGGGCACCGCCGACGATTTTAACAAAAAAAGTGCGGAGCAATTGGCCAGCGAACGCGCCATGACCACCCTCGGCATGTTCAACGAAAATATGGTGGTGTCGCTCCCGGATGAAGAAGTGAAGGAAGAAGAAGATTGATGCGCGATGAAAAAGGAACACGGATTGGAACGAGGGATGAGGAATGAGGGATGAGGAATGACCGAGCGTGATGTCCGACATCACGCTCGGTCATTCCTCATCCCTCATTCCTCATCCCATTTTTATTTTTGATCATGATCACAAATCCCCACGCTGAATCTCTCGCATACGCTGAATTTTTTCAGCAGCGTTTTGTTTCAGGGGATATTGTTGGGGCGGAAATGCCCGTAGGGGAGGGTAGGCATTATGCCCTTGCCATGGATACGGCACACCACAAACTGTATTGTTCCTGCCCTTTTTATCCCAAACCCTGTTTACATGCCCTCGCATTGGCAGCGCTTGTTCGCCGCGAAGGCAGTGCCATTTTCCCCGACACTGCAACGGCGCCTGAATGGCTGGCCGCCTTGCTGGCAGGCCAACCCAGCCATGCTGTCCGGTCGGGCAGTAACCCCGAACAACGCGCCGCCGCACAACAAAAAACGCGTTTTGAACGACTCGAACGCGCTGCCAACGGGTTTGAAGACCTCGAAGCATGGCTCAACGATACGGCCCGCCGCGGACTCGCTACGCTCATTACGGAAGACCCCGCCGCTTTCGACCACATTGCCGCCCGCGCTGCCGACGCCTCCATGACGGGCTTGAGCCGTACCCTTCGGTTAGTATCCAAAATTCCCGCAAACGCTCCCGAATGGACCACACAGGCGGCCAATGTGCTGGCGCAGATTTACCTGGCCGTTCGGGCTTTTCGCAAACGTGCCGATCTGCCCGATGCACTGTTGTACGACCTGCAAAACTTCATCGGTATTGCTGCTAAAAAAGAAGAGGTACTGGCTTCCGGTGAACGGGTAACAGACACCTGGGCCGTGTTGGGCAGCCTGACGGAGGCGCTCGAAGACAAACTCAGCGTGCGCCGAACCTGGTTGCTGGGCGCAAAATCCACCCGCATGGCCTTATTGCTCGATTTCACCTTCGGCGGCGCCGGTTTTGATCCCGGATTCGCAGCAGGCAGTATTCAGCAGGGCACGCTGGCATTTTATCCATCCGCTTTTCCACAGCGCGCATTGCCGCTCGACGACTTCAAAACCTTGCCCAAAAAAGTAGAAAAAGTGCCGGGAAATCCAGATGTGGAGTCATTTTTGAATGGTTACGCTGCTGCCCTGGCCGCACAACCCTGGCTGTCGCATTATGCTGCGGTATTCCATTCTATACAACCTTTTATGGAAAAAAACGGGCGTTTTGCACTCGCAGATATTTCCGGAAAAATGCTTCCTTTGAGCGTCCCGGAACGCACAGGCTGGGCCTTGATCGCCTTGAGCGGCGGCAACCCGATCAGCGTATTCGGCGAATGGGACGGGCAGTTGTTCCGGCCCCTGAGCGCGGTGGCGGAGGGAAGGTTGGCTGATTTGGTTATTGGTTATTAGTTATTAGTTATTAGTTATTCGTGTGGTAACCCTTGGCTGCACGAAATACTCAAGCCAAGGGTTACCACACGAATAACGAATAACCAATAACTAATAACCGCTTCCAGCCTGAAACACCACTAATAACCAATAACTAATAACCGATAACTAAAAAAATGAAGGCAACCATCATCGGCGGCGGCATTGCAGGACTCAGTTCCGCCTGGTTTTTAGCGGCAGACGGCTGGGAAGTGACCGTTCTGGAAAAAGGCGACTTGTCGGACAACTGTTCCTTCGGCAACATGGGCTACCTGTCGCCTTCTCATTTTGTACCGCTGGCCCAGCCCGGCATTGTCAGCCAGGGTTTCTGGTGGATGTTCGACGTGAAAAGCCCGTTTTACGTGCGGCCTTCCCTGCACCCTGATTTGCTGCGCTGGGGCTGGAAATTTATGCGCGCCGGCACACAACGCCATGTGGACCGCAGCGCCCGGCCGCTGACGGACCTGTTGCTGCTGTCCAAACAACTGACAGCCGATTGGCAACACAGCGGACAAATGGCCTTTGAATACACCGAAGATGGCTGTATCATGTATTACCAAACCGCCGAAACGGAACGCGAGGAACTCGAAAATGCCCGCGTGGCAACAGACCTGGGTCTGAAAACAGAAATCATCGACCGCGAACAGGCGCAACGCATCGAGCCGGATATGCGGCCCGATGTGCGCGGCGGCGTCTGGTTTAAAGACGATGCGCACCTGCACCCCAACAGCCTGATGCGGCAATTGCCGCTCCTGCTCGAACAACGCGGCGTGCGGATCATCCGGCAGGCGGAAGTCACCGGATTTTCAAAAGAAAACAAAACCATCCGGTCTGTTCGCTACCGCGACGCGCAGGGCGAACACCAAATTGCCGACAGCGATGTGGTTGTGCTGGCCGCGGGTTCCTGGTCGCCGCAAATCGCCAAAATGGCCGGAGAATACCTGCCCCTGATGCCCGGCAAGGGTTACTCCATGACGATCGATACGGATCGCCAACGCCTGCGCATTCCCTGTATCCTGCTCGAAGCCAAAGTGGCCCTCACACCCTGGCGCACCCAGCTGCGCATCGGGAGCACGATGGAGATCGGACCGATCAACGACCGCATCCTGTTTCCAAGGGTACAAGGCATCCTGGAAGCGGCGCCGAAGTTTCTCCCGGGCCTTGCAGAAGACCCTGCCTTTCGACAACTGGCAGATCTGGAAGCACTTAAACGCCATCTGCGCGAAAAAGTGTGGTTCGGTTTCCGCCCCGTTTCGGCGGACGGACTACCGTATATCGGTTTTGCCAAAAAGACGGACAACCTGCTCATGGCTACCGGCCACGCCATGCTCGGCTTGAGTTTGGGCGCAGGCACAGGAAAATTAATTGCGGAAATGGCTGGAGGGAAGCCGCGGAGTGTTGATGCTCAGGCTTTTGATCCGCGGCGGTGCTAAGATGGATTTTTTACCACATAGGCACATAGATTTTACACATAGAACACATAGCGTAGAGTACGCTAAAAACTATGTGTTCTATGTGTAAAATCTATGTGCCTATGTGGTAAAAACGATGTAGCAAAAAAGTGAACTACTTCGCCAGCCGGTTGTGCTCATCCGGGAACACCGTCGTCGGAGTAAACGTTTTCGCTTCCTCGGGCGTCATCAAAGCATAGGCAATAATGATCAGAATATCGTCTACCTGAACCCGCCGCGCTGCTGCGCCATTGAGGCAAATGATCCCGCTGCCGCGTTCTCCGCGGATGGTATACGTTTCAAAACGCTCGCCGTTGTTGTTGTTCACGACCTGCACTTTTTCACCGACGATGATATTGGCGGCTTCCAGCAAATCTTCATCGATGGTAATGCTGCCGACATAATTCAGGTTGGCTTCCGTTACCCGCACGCGGTGTATTTTGCTTTTAAAAACTTCAATAAACATGACTGATTTGCTGTAAAAATTTTGAATGCGTGAAACAACAGGATGGGGCTTTTGTTGGGCAAAACCTTTCCTTGAGAAATGGCAATTTTCTGAAGCGCAGGCCGTTTGCACAAAAAATCATTTTGTTAACACAACTAATACAACCAAAGATGAAAAAATGCCTGTTACTAACCCTGTTACTGGCTGTTGTAAACACTGTTTTTGCCCAGGTGATGGGCAATTACGGCGCACAACAACAGACCTACCAAAACATCACGCCCAATGCGCAGTTCCGCGCAGTTCCCAAGTCCGCTACATTCCTGCAAAACAATGAGTTGGAAATCAGTATCAACGCGCTTTCCAACCAGAAAGCGGGTTCTTACACAGCCATTTTCAGTATGCTGCAGGTGGGAAAAACCGCCGACGAAACCAATACGCTGCTCAATGTGCGCCTCGACGGTTTTCTGGCCGAACTGAAAACTATTGGTATCCCGACGGATGATATTTATGTGGATATGGTCAATTTTTTGCCCAAATACGAGTACGATATGAGCAAAAAACTGTTTTCCAAAAGAACCTACACGGAAATCCCCAAAGGTTTTGAACTGCAAAAAAACATCCACATCCGTTATACCACACCGGCGCTGCTCGACCGAATTGTAACAGCCGCTGCCCGGCAGGAAATATACGACATCGTAAAAGTGGATTATTTTGTGAGCGATCCCCAAAAAGTGTACACGGAATTGCGCGATGTGGCTTTTCAATACCTGGCACAGATTAAAACACAATACCGCGCAACGGGCCTTAAACTCGACTCTGCCTATGTTATCACAGCCGAAAATGCCTGGGTGGCCTATCCCATCAACCGCTACGAAACCTATCAGGCCTTCAGCACCCAGCGCCTGGACAACGACGATAAATTCGATGTAGTGAAAACAGCGGACAAACCCGTCTCGCGTTTTTACAACGCCGTGCCCGCCAATGATTACGATATCGTCATCAATTCCGAGATCCTGGAACCCGCCGTGCAGTTCTCTTACAACCTGATCGTGCGTTTCACACTGCCCGAACGCAAACCCGCCGTACGCACGGATGTGAAAAAGGAATTCCTCTGGATTACGCCGACCGGCGAGGTCAAGACTTTAAAAGTGGAATAAAACACTCGACTTACCCGGCAAAATTGCGGGAGAACTCCTACTTTTGCGGCTCTTTAAGCGGTAGCGGGCTTGATGAAGACTGCCAAATCAATAGTTCTTTGGAATGACAGCCGCAGCGCGGCGTTCATATTTGTAGAAATCATTGCGATAATACGGTTGGAGGTGCAGCGCACCGGTAATATAATATTGCCGGTGCGCTGCACCTCGCTTTCCTTGTTTTCCTGTGGGCTACAAATATGAACGCCGCGCTGCGGCTATCCACTCTAAAGAGCATAAAACTGGTGGAAATTCATCAGACTGTACTACCACTGCCCATATATAAATACGACATGACGAAGCGCATTAAAATAGTAGAAATACTCCGCACCGAACCCCTGAACGCAACTATACAGGTCAAAGGATGGGTCAAGGCTTTTCGCAACAACCAGTTTCTCGCACTCAACGACGGCTCTACTTCGGCCAACCTGCAGGTTGTGGTGGATTTTGAAAACACTGATCCCGCTATCATCGACCGCCTCAAATTCGGGGCGGCTATTCGGGCAGAAGGCCTGTTGATCGAATCGCAGGGCAAAGGGCAAAAAGTGGAACTGAAAGCCACTGAAATTGAAATTTACGGCGACTGCAACCCGGAAGAATTTCCACTTCAACCCAAAAAACAGACCCTGGAATTCCTTCGGGAAAAAGCGCACCTGCGTTTTCGTACCAATACGTTTGCCGCGGTATTCCGCCTGCGCCACAAATTGGCCTTCGCCATTCACAAATTCTTCGATGACCGGGGATTTGTCTATTTGCATACGCCCGTCATCACGGCCAGCGATGCCGAAGGCGCCGGCGAAATGTTCCGCGTGACGACCCTGCCGCTGGAAAATGTACCGCGCACCGAATCGGGCGACATCGACTTTTCGCAGGATTTTTTCAAACGCCCGACCAACCTCACCGTTTCCGGGCAACTGGAGGCGGAACTCGGCGCGCTGGCGCTGGGTGAAGTGTACACCTTCGGCCCCACTTTCCGCGCCGAAAACTCCAACACCACCCGCCACCTGGCCGAATTCTGGATGATCGAGCCGGAAGTAGCCTTCAATGATTTGAAGGACAACATGGACCTGGCCGAAGATATGTTGCGTTATGTCATTGAATACGCGCTG
This sequence comes from Saprospiraceae bacterium, assembly GCA_022844265.1. Lineage (GTDB taxonomy): Bacteria > Bacteroidota > Bacteroidia > Chitinophagales > Saprospiraceae > M3007. The sequence continues at coordinate 14,305 of JALHMA010000039.1, forward strand.
GAACACTGCGCCGACGACCTGAAAATCCTGGAAGAACGCCTCATCGAGGAGGAAAAAAGCAAGCCGCAGGATCAGCGCAGCGAAATGACACTCACGGAAAAACTGCGCTTCGTGGTGGACAATGAGTTTGTGCGCCTGACCTACACCGAAGCCATCGATATTCTGAAAAATTCCACCCCGAATAAAAAGGGTAAATTCCAGTTTCCCGTGGAAGGCTGGGGCACCGACCTGCAAAGCGAACACGAGCGCTACCTCGTGGAAAAACACTTCAAAAAACCGGTGATCCTGACCAACTATCCGGCAGCGATCAAAGCGTTTTATATGCGCCAGGACGAACCGAAAGATGGTGTTCCCGGCCCGACGGTGTCTGCTATGGATATCCTGTTTCCCGGCATTGGCGAGATCGTAGGCGGTTCGCAACGCGAAGAGCGCTACGAGCACCTCGTACGCCGGATGCATGAAATGAATATCCCGGAACACGAACTGGAATGGTACCTCGATACGCGCCGTTTCGGCACCTGCCCGCACGCCGGCTACGGCCTGGGCTTCGAACGCCTGGTGCTGTTTATTACGGGTATGACGAATATCCGGGATGTGATCGCGTTTCCAAGGTACCCGGGCAGCGCAGAATTTTAAGATAAGTGAGAGGGTGAGAGAGGTGAGAGAAGTGAGAGAGTGAGAGAGTGAGAGCCGACTTAGATTACACCTGACTACGTTGGGCCTCACAATTAGTGATGTCAAGGGTTGTGAGGTGTAATCTAAGTCGGCTCTCACTCTCTCACTTCTCTCACCCTCTCACTTCTCTCACCCTCTCACTCTCTCACTTCTCTCACCCTCTCACTCTCTCACTTCTCTCACTTCTCTCTTTTCTCCGCTTGTTTCCAGAACCTTTCCATCGCCAAATACAGCTGCACCATCATATCTTCCGTGGGCTGGTACTGCACCGTGGCGGCATACTGCCGGAAAATGTCCTGAATCTGTGATTCCGGCACTTCCGATACCACCGCCAGTCGTTGAATAAAATCACTGTCCGTACGAATGGCGCCGGTGCTGTGGTCCATCGGTGTGACCAGGCCGTAACGTTCGCGCACTTTCGCCAGGAACAGGCGCATATTCTGCTGACAAAGTCCCTGGAAGTTGCGTTCGCGAAAATGCAGGTTGGCTATCGTGCTGATGAACTGGTAGGAGGAATTTTCATTTTTGGGCAGAACCGGAATGATCTGCTGGCGGCGTTTTCCGCGAAAGAACAACCAGGCGCCGGCCATAGCGGCCAGGAGATACCAGGCCCAGGCCAGCGAAGGCTGTTGCAGAATATAACTTAACGGGTGTTCTTCATTGAGCGCCCGGCTGGATGCATCGCGGTTGTTGCGGCGACGGCCGACGGCCTCCGGCACCCTGCTCAAAGCATCCCAGTAAATATCGCCTTGCGGCAAATAAGAGAGCACACCTTCCGCATAGCTGCGCAGTTCGGGGCGCAGCAGGCTGAAATTTGAAAAAGCGATGGGGGTTGTATGCAGCAAAAAACGGCCTTTGCCGAGAGGGAACTCCGCAAAATTGATGCGCTGATCCAGGTAACCCAATGGCTGCTGCGGCAGGCTGTCGCAGAAAAACCAGTTTTCGATATAGTGCCAGTTATAGGGCTGCACGACATTTTGTTTGGAGTAGTAACATTGCACCGAATCGGCCGGCAGCACAGGCTGGCGCAAAGAAAGCCACACGCCTGTGTGCAGGTACAGCGAATAGTCATCCCAGCCGTTTTCGTTGCATTCGTCGTAGTACAGGTGAAACATCAGGTCGAACGGGATCGTCTTGCTCGAAATCAGGGCCGTATTTCCGGCTTTTACAAAATCCAGCAAACGCGCCGTACTGATGGAGTCCAGGTACATCGCCTCTCCAACGAACACATACGTAGCGGGCGTCACAGAAGTTGAATCCTGCGGCAACTCCGTCGCTACGTTTTTTACCAGGTCTTTCAGTTGATGTTCCGGGAAATATTCATCCAGCAGGCGGTGCATCACCTGTGTGCCGTAAGGCTCGGTATTCGTCTCTTGATAGGCTTTTTTATTCCAGGAATCATCCCAGTCGAATCGGGGCGACTGATTGCGGTAATAGTAAACCAGGCTACCCCCCAGCAAGAGCATAGCCAATGCAACAAGTATGATGATCTGGCGATTGGACATGGGGCAAAGATAGTGAATTGTGAGTGGTGAGTAGTGAGTAGCCTCTCGTAAGAAGAATGTTCTGAACATTCCCCTTACGAGAGGCTACTCACTACTCACTACTCACTACTCACGGCCTGAAAAACCCAAGCCCAAACCATAAGAGCCGTCAAGCGGGACACAGTGTCATTCCTTTAAAAACCCGATCAGTCCCGGGAAATAATGCTCCTGGTCGTCCCACAGGCTCATGTGGCTACCATTGGGGCAAAGCAGGAAGCGGCCATTGGGGAACTGCGTTGCCATCCATTTCATGTGTTCCGGATCCATGGTATCGTGGGTGCCGCCGATAGTAAGTGTGGGCACTTTTATCTTCGGCAGATCGGCTTTGCGGTCCCATTTTTCCAGTTTTCCGGAAATGCCGAACTCGCTGGGGCCTTGCATCGTCACGTAAATAGTTGGGTTGATATGATCCAGTCCGCGCTGCATCGGGTCAGGCCAGGCATCCAGGGGCAGCCTGCAAATGTGCTTGTTGTAAAAATGCGGCAACAGCAGTTCCATATATTTCGGATTGGCAAAATCCCCTTTGGCTTCCAGCATCTGGAGGGTGTCGAGCACAGCCGGGGGCAATTGTTTCGCCAGTACTTCATTGGCATAACGATCGTAATCCGGGCAGCTCGACATCATATTGGAAATAATCAGCCCTTTCAGGTGTTGCTGGTACTTCAGGGCGTATTCTGTGGCTAAAATGCCGCCCCAGGAATGTCCGAGCAGGTAAAAATTGTCCTTATTCAGCCCCAGGGCCTGCCTTACCTGTTCCACTTCCTCCACAAAACGCGGCAGGTTCCAGAGGCTGGTATCGCTGGGTTGGTCGGAATACAACGAGCCTAATTGATCGTAATAATAAAACTCGATGCCCTCTTGCGGCAGGAAACTCTCCATACATTCAAAATACTCGTGGGTACAAGCCGGGCCGCCGTGCAGTAGCAACAGCTTGATTTTGGGGTTGTTGCCGATGCGTTTGGTCCAGACCTTGTATTTGCCGCCCTCAATCGGAATCATCCGGACGCCGCCTGATTTCACACCCGTTTCAGTACTTTGGAGGTAGTCGGATGTGGTGTCGGGTGTGGCCTGATTTTGCCGGCAGGCTATCATACTGCACAGCAGCAGGACCGGGAGCAACCATTGTATGTTTTTCATGTGTCGTTTTTATTGAAATTTTTCCTTCAGTAACAGGTGTTTGGGGTGGATAACAAATAACTCAAATTGACAATGCAAGTATGCTAATTTTTATATTTTTGAGGCCACTAAAAAAATATCAAATGAAAAAAACGTTCTTCTGTTTACTCATCGCTTTTGCGGGCAGCGCCACCAGCTGTTCTGACAATAAACCCGCTTCTGCCGCTTTGATAGAAACCACCATGGTTTCATCTGCCACCCATCCTTACTTTATTCACCTCTCCGATATTCACCTGGATAGTTATTCCAGCCATACAGACTACAAAAAAGATACGGGCACAGATTTGTGGAAAATCACCTGCGAAAAACTGGATTCCATACTGGGCAGTCCAAAGCCGCCGCAATTTGTGCTGTATACGGGTGATCTCCCGGCGCACAATACCACCCAGGGCACCACAACATCAAACTGTACCGGCGAGTCGGAACACAAGCAGACCAGCGCACATCTCGTAAATGTAAAGACACTGGTCAATTCCCTGTACAACCTTTTCGAGAAGTACGAGCAAATCCCGTTTTTTTATTTGCCGGGTAACAATGACGGACTCTACTGCGATTATTGTTCCTTCAATGACAATCAACAGGGTACGTTACTGTCGCATCTGCCACAAGATTCGATGCCTGCCATCCATGCCGATGCTTCGTGCGGAACCCCGCCCTGCCTGTTGGATCGAAATCTTTCGACGGGTTATTATGCTGCCCAGGTGATGCCGGGACTGCGACTTCTGTCGCTGAATTCGATCATTTTCGGGAGAACTTATATTGAAAGGGATGGAATATGCCAGGAATATGCCGGCAACCGGCAAATAGGATGGTTGCGCGGACAGTTGAATAGCGCCCGGAATGCCGGGGACAAGGTGTACATAGCCATGCATATTCCTCCGGGTATCGACATCTATTCTCAAAACCAGATGTGGGCCAATCTGCCCGCCCAAAACCCATGGACAAATCAGTTTCTGGGAATGGTAGATAGCAATCAGCATAGTATTGCCGGCATCTTTTTCGGCCACACACACATGGATGAAGTGCGCCGGCTATATAACATGGACGGTACAAAAATTACAGAAGCCGCCATTTCGGCGCCGGGTATTTCTCCGATCCACAGCAACAACCCGGGTTTTAAACTGGTGTATTTCGATCCGGCAAGCAAAGATATGCTGGATTTTGTGACGTATTATACCACGCCCGGGGCAAGCACGTACGGCAATGCCAACTATTCCTTTTCCAGTACTTTCGGGAGCCGGCCCGGAGCCGGCCAATCCATTACCGATTGCCTCAAAAACATGCAGATACAGTCGGTTGACGATGCCATGAACACCATTTATATGGTGAAAAGTAAAAGGGCCGGCGCCAATACAAAAGGCGGGATTGAAGTCAAGCCTGTACTGGTGTCAACACAGTAGTGGTTTTCAGACGCCAATAATATTTCTCAAATTTTTCACAGCATCCTTGGTTATTAGCAAAGTCCGAGCTTACCTTTGCGGGCATTTTCAGAATCAGATATAACATTTAGCATACAATACGATGGAAATCATTGCTATTCAGGGACACCAGAAAGACGCTTCCGGTAAAGAAGCAACCAGAAAAATTCGCGACAAGGGCCATGCCCCTGCCGTAATTTACAAAAGCGGCGGTGGTGACGCGGTATCATTCAGTGTAGAAGCAACGGCCCTGCGCGCGTTGGTGTATACACCTAAATTCAGACTCGCTGAAATAAACCTGAATGGCTCCACGCACAAAGCCATTGTAAAGGATATCCAGTTCCACCCGGTGACGGACGAAGTGGTTCACATCGACTTCCTCGAACTGGTACCGGGCGTTAAGTTTAAAGCCACCGTTCCGTTGCGCTTTGTCGGCACAGCGCCAGGCGTGAAAGAAGGCGGTAAATTTATTCCAAGCCTTCGTTCAGTGAACATCCTCACCACTCCTGAAAAGGTGGTTGATGAAATGTCTGTCGATATTTCCAAAATGGAATTGGGCGCTACCCTGCGGGTACGCGACATCCAGGTGACGGAAGGCGTGGAAGTAACCAACAATCTTGCCATTCCGGTTGCGTCCATCGAGATCCCACGTGCATTGAAAGCCGGCAAATAAAACGGCTATTTCCTGCTATGATATAATATCGCCTGGCGGCGGTGTGTTTTAAAACACACCGCCGCTTTTTTTATTTACGTCTATTTTTACACTTTTGCGAAATGACTTGTTTACACTTATAACGTCTGATGTATACCCGACGAAACGTTTAACTCTCTTAACCGCTCAACTTTTACAATATGAAAAAGAAAATCCTGCTGAGTCTTACCGCGCTATTTCTGCTCATGGCATGTAGCAAAACGGTTTTTACCGGACGTAAAACACTCAACCTGATCCCCATCGCGACCCTCAATCAAATGAGTTTCACGGAATACCGCAGTTTTTTATCCCAAAATAAAGCCCTCTCCTCCGGCCGGGATGTGGAACTGGTGCGCCGTGTCGGCAACGACCTGAAAGCCGCTGTGGATGTGTATTACCGCTCCAAAAAGATGGAAAAAGACCTGAAAGACTTCGCCTGGGAGTTTAATGTAGTGGACGATCCGACTGTGAATGCCTTTTGTATGCCTGGTGGCAAAGTCGTCGTTTACACGGGTATACTGAAAGTAACCCAGAACGAAGACGCATTGGCTGTAGTTATGGGGCATGAAATAGCCCACGCACTGGCCAACCACGGCAACGAGCGGATGAGCCAGGGTTTGGTGGCTCAACTGGGCCTCACCTCGCTGGATTTGGCGCTCTCGCAGAAGCCGGCACAAACCCGCAACTTGTTGTTATCGGCCGCCGGAGCAGGCGCGCAGTTGGGCGTCATGTTGCCTTTCAGCCGCAAGCACGAATCGGAGGCCGACGAAATCGGGCTCTACCTGATGTGTATGGCGGGTTACAACCCCAGCGAAGCCGCTCCATTCTGGCAACGTATGAGTAGCAGTGGCGGAGGAAGCCGTCCACCGGAATTCCTGAGCACCCACCCCGATCCGGCTAAAAGAAGTCAGACGCTGCGCGAACTGGTGCCGAAAGCCCAGGCTTATGCGCGCCGTTACCCGGTGCCTGCGAGTTCGAAGAGAAACTAAAGCGTGTTTAGTGTTTGGTGTTTAGTGTTTGGGACGCTCCGCCTTTGGTATTTGTGATTATTTGACCAAAATACCAACAAATACCAAAGGCGGAGTGTCCCAAACACCAAACACTAAACACTAAACACCAAACACGGCCAAAGGCGAAGCGCCCCAAACACTATACACTAAACACCAAACACATAAGAATTGTCCAAACCAAGCAATTCTCAAAAAAATACGCCGTTTCATCCCTGCTTTTCGTTTTAAAACGGGAACTTCACGACATGAAACCAATCCTGACCGCAGTATTTTGTCTTTTCTGGGCCTGGGTAAGTGCGCAAGACCCTATATTTTCCCAGTTTTATGCCATGCCGCTTCAAATCAATCCCGGGTTTGCCGGAAGCTCCTTTGCACCCCGCATCGGAATGGCATACCGCAATCAATGGACGGGATTCAACAACGCATATCGCACGTATGCAGTCTCTTACGAACAAAAACTGGACCGGCTCAACAGCGGAATCGGTTTCAACATCGAAGGTGATAATGCGGGCGCGGGTATCCTGAAAAGCACCCGTTTATCGGCAGTGTATGCTTATCAGTTAAATTTGAGCGACCAGATGGCGATCAAACTCGGCGTGGAAGCCGGCGCCTGGCAAACCAACCTGAACTGGGAAAAACTCACCTTTCCCGACCAGATTGATCCGATCGGCGGAATCGGCAATAACACCGGAGAAACACGGCCCGACCTGACCAACCGGACCCGTTTCGATATTTCTGCCGGTATGCTGGTGCTGAGCGAAAAATTCTACTTTGGCGGAGCGCTCAAACACCTCAATACACCCAACGAAGGCTTCCTGCTCATCAATAATAATGTGACCACCGGACTGCCCCTGCGCTACACGCTGCATGGCGGTACGGAAATCATTGTTAAAAAGGGCAATAAACGTCAGGAGCCCTCGTTTATCTCACCTAATTTCCTGTTTGTTTCCCAGGGACCATACAGACAATTGAATATCGGCGCTTATGCAGGAATGGATGTTGTGTTTGCCGGAGCCTGGTACCGCCATACGTTCCGAAATGCAGATGCTGTAATTCTTTTGGCAGGCTTTCGGAAAGACATGTTTAAAATCGGTTTGAGCTACGATCTGACCGTTTCCGGCCTGGCCGGGCGCTCGGGAGGCACGTATGAACTTAGTTTTGGTATCCTTTTTGACCAGAATGAAAGAATCAGAAAAAAGAAAAAACGCATCGATATCAACAATTGCCTTCGAATGTTTCAGTAATATCAGGGTTTTTCGTTAAAATTGAAAGAGCCTGCGAAAATAGAATGCTTTAATTGCCTACATTTGCCACTCATTTTTTAAAACTTGTTTTTTACAAACAATGAAAAAAACACTCATTCACGGGTTGAGCTTGCTGCTATTGGTCCTGCTCGCTGCCAGCTGCGGTAAAAAAACCGAAAAATCTGCAACGACCGGCTGGAAATACAACGACCAAAAGTGGGGCGGCTTTGAAAAAACCGACTACGAAGGCCAAGCCACCGGCCCAAACCTTGTACTTGTCGAAGGTGGCACTTACACCATGGGGCTTACAGACCAGGACGTAACATTTGAATGGAACAATATGGCACGCCGTGTGACTGTATCTTCCTTCTATATGGACGAAACCGAGGTGCGCAACATTGATTATCGCGAATACCTGTATTGGGTCGACCGCGTTTTTGGGGAAACCTACCCGGAAGTCTGGAAGCGCGCGCTGCCGGATACATTGGTCTGGAGGGAAGAACTGGCTTACAATGAGCCATTGGTGGAAACGTATTTCCGCGCTCCCGACTACGACGAGTATCCCGTTGTAGGTGTGAGCTGGCACCAGGCAAATGAATTCGCCAAATGGCGTACCGACCGCGTCAACGAAATGATTTTGGTTCGTCGCGGTATCATCGACAACACGCCTGACCAGAAAAACGAGAACAACTTCAATACGGAAGCTTATCTCGTTGGCCAGTATGAGCCGAGCGTACGCAAAAACATCGAAGACAAACGTACAGGCGGCGAACGCCGGGTGCGCCTCGAAGATGGTATCCTGCTGCCTGCTTATCGCCTCCCGACAGAATCGGAATGGGAATATGCAGCGCTTTCCCTGATCGGCAACCAGGCTAACGGCCAGGATGAACTGATCAGCGACCGCCGGATCTATCCCTGGGATGGCAACACCGTCCGCTACCAAAAACGCAACAAGTACCAGGGCAAAATGCTCGCGAACTTCAAGCGCAGCGGTGGTGACTACGGTGGTATGGCCGGTGCATTGAATGACCGCGCATTTACGCCTGCTCCAGTACGCAGCAACTGGCCAAACGATTTCGGCCTTTATAATATGGCTGGTAACGTAAATGAATGGACTGCCGACCTGTATCGCCCGATGACGAGCGCCGACCTGGCTGACAATGAAAACCAGGAGTTGAATCCTTATCGCGGTAACATCTTCACCACGAAGAAACTGGACCCCGAAACTGGAGCGCCTATTACAAAAGACAGCCTCGGTCGACTGACCTATGAATTGATGGATACCACCACCACCGCACTGCGCGACAACTACAAACGCCCCGAGGTGTATAACTTCCTTGACGGCGACAAAGAGTCGCTGGTAGAATACCGCTACGGTGTGAGTACGCTGATCAACGACCAAGCCCGCGTTATCAAGGGTGGCTCTTGGGCCGACCGCGCGTTTTGGCTGTCTCCCGGCACACGTCGTTTTCTGGATGAGAACAAATCCAGCAGAACCGTTGGCTTCCGTTGTGCCATGACCCGCAAAGGCGGCCCAACCGGCAACGGAGAACCGGATGGCAACATGTTCAAAACAAAAAAGAAAAAAGAAAAACGCCGTTACGATTAAGTCGTCAACGACATAATTACGCCTGAAAGGCCGTCTCGTTTCAAACGAGGCGGCCTTTTTTTATTATTCTCAAAAAACATTTATCGCGTCGAAAAATCGTCTTTTGGCTGTTTTTAAGCCAAAAAACACCCAAAATGCCCATTTGACAAATAAAAGTTTGCTTTTCTGCACTAAGAAAAAATGAATTTCCGCTTTGCTTTGTTGGAAATTGTAATGCCTACACTATTTTTACCGCCATTAAAATTCACCTTTCGCA
>JALHMA010000040.1 GCA_022844265.1 Saprospiraceae bacterium
CCGGCCTGCGAAAGACAGGTTAAAGTTGCCGATACCCAGGTTGTTCGTAAGGCCGATCGTATAGATAGGCGCCGGTTGTTCGTAACGGTATTTGTCGTCGTCATTCACGATGCCATCGTTGTTCCTGTCAACAAACTGGCCTTCCAGGATGTTGCCGTTTTCGTCATATTTTTGTTCAAAAACATAAAAAGAACTCGGAGCAAACCCAACGTAGTGGTTCTGGATGGTACTGCCCACGCCGCCTGCGATGCCGCCGGTACGAACGCCGATGTAGTCAGGATCGTCGCTGGTAGTCAGTTTGGTAATTTTGGAATTGTTATAGGCAAAGTTCGTACTGAGGTCCCACCTTACTTTACGCGTTGAAACCGGCGAAAAATTGACACTTAATTCGATACCTTTGGTTTCCATGTTACCGATATTGTCGGTCGCGAAGTTGGTCAGGTTGGACAATGCTGCAAAAGGAATGAAGTTCAGCAAATCCTTCGTGTTTCTCTGGTATACATCCAGCGAACCGGATATCCGGTTCTTAATGAGCGAAAAGTCCAGACCTACATTGTAGGTAGTAGTTTCCTCCCACTTGATATCGGCTACGTAGCCGTTTGGCCGGAGCGTGGTCACAAACTCGTCGCCGAACTGGTACTGCACGTTGTTCTGACCGATTTGGTAGCGCGCCAGATAAGCGTAGTAATCGCCAATATCCTGCTGGCCGGTGATACCCCAACTGGTTCTGAGTTTCAGGTTGTCCAGGTATTTGTTGTCGTTGTCGATGAGTTTGAAAGCCAAAGCGGCGGCAGGGAAAAGACCCCAGCGGTATTTGGGATCGAACCTGGACGTGCCGTCTCTTCTGAGGGAGCCGGTGAACAGTATTTTTCCTTTATAGTCGTAATTCAGCCTTCCAAACAGCGATACTAAGAAATATTCAGCCGGGTCTGTGCCTTCCGTTGTTTCAGCCGGGGTACCGGCAGTATCGGTGTTTTTGAAATAGTTGCCTACTTCAAAGTGTTGCCAGGAGTAACCGCCCATCACTTCCAGGCCGTGTACGCCGAACGATTTTTTGTAGTTCAGGTAGGCCTCCAACAAAGTGTTTTCCTTGGTTTGCTCGTAAAAATTATTTACCCCGCCTCCGTTCAGGGCATCGAATGCAAAGGAGGCAAAATTAGGCACCACAATGGTTCCTTCCCCGTGAGAATAGTCGTATCCGAGGTTCAGGTTGGCCCGGAGTTCGGGCAGGAAAGCGAAGCGATAATCGACCGATGCATTGGTAATGTACTGTTTCACCGTCGAATTATCATCCCTTAATTCCAGTAATGCTATTGGATTGGTAGGCGCCAGGCCGTTCGGATTGCCGTTCGCAATTGTCCAGGTGGTAAAGCCGCCGTACCGGCTGCTGCTGCTGTCTCTTACCGGCTTGGTCGGGTCGAAACTGAGTGCATTGCCGATAGCACCCCGGTCGGCAAAGTGGTTGTCGGACAACATGCCCTTGAAGTGCAGGTTGAACTGTAACCTGTTGTTCAGGAACTTAGGATTCAGGTTAATAGCCGAAGAGTAGCGGCTGAATTCATCTGTGCGCAGCATCCCGTTCTTTTTGGTGTATCCGAGCGAAACGCGGTAGGGTACCACGCCGATACCGCCGGACACATTCAGGTTGTGATCGGTAGCGAAGGCGGACTGGTAAATTTCATCCTGCCAGTCCGTATTGGCATTACCCATCAAACTCAGCGAAGGATGCGGCGGCTTGTTCGGGTCGGGATCGGTGTAGCGGGCAATAATAGTGGCTCTGAATTCATCAGCAGTCAGCACATCCACACGGTTGACCGTTTGTCCGACAGAAACGTTGCCGTTGTAGCCGACCGAGATTTTTTTACCCAGCTTGCCTTTTTTGGTGGTGATGATGATAACGCCGCCGGAAGCCCGGTTGCCGTAAATGGCCGCCGCCGAAGCGTCTTTCAATACCGTGAACGACTCGATATCGTTCGGATTAATGATGTTCAGCGGGTTTCGATTGCCCGACACACCGCCATTGTCCAATGGAATACCGTCGATCACGATCAGCGGGTCATTGGAAGCCGAAAGCGAGGATTCGCCCCGCACCCTGATTTTGGCGCCGCCGCCCGGCGAGGGATCTGTAATAATGGCAACGCCTGCGATTTTACCCGCCAGGAGCTCCTGGGGGCCGGTGATAGCGCCTTTGTTGAAACGTTCAGTGGTGACAGATTGTACCAGACCGGTAGCATCTTCCCTTTTGACGGTACCGTACCCGATGACGAGTACTTCCTCCAGGGCCTTTCCGGAAGCCAGCGTGATGGTGACTTCATTGGTTCCAACGATGCTTTGTTCGGCGCCTTCATAGCCCGTGTAGCTCAAAATCAATGCAGTTGAGTTGTCGCTTACCCGAAGCCGGAACTTACCGTCAAAGTCGGTGGATGTGCCATTGGTTCTGACCTCCTTTTCCAGGATCGTGACACCAATCAGAGGCTCGCCGGTCTCCCGGTCTTTTACTACCCCCGTAATAATTCTTTGGGCGTCTGCTGCAACATGCGCTCCCATCAGGCACAACATGAGCAAGACAACCCGGGTTACACTTTTGGTAAAAAGCTCCATACGAATGTGGTTCAAATTTTAATTGAAAATAAAATGGACGAGGATTAAATTCAGGTTTGAGTGGTTTGAAATAGTTTGATGGTTTGTAGTCTTCGCTTTCAGGCATTTGCACTTACCTTATTTTCAAAACCACTGTGCGTTGACTATAAAACCGATTTTTTTAATGTTGAAAGGTTTGTAGAAGGCCTCATTTCAGCGCAAAGTTTGGGCTGAAACAGGCGGTCGGAGGATGATACATATCAGATTCAATGCTGATTAAAACTTTCTGAAAAAGAATTATTGCCTGGTCGACTCTTTGTGTTGTTTTTACACTAAAAAGAGAAGATAATTTGTAATCAGACGTTTTTGAGCGTTATACAAATTCCGCAAACGTTTGCGGAGGAAATATTATCAAAAAGCATCTTAAATAGACTACGCAAATTAAACGCGCAAAACTACTGCAAAATTTAAAAAAGGACAACTGTGTCGTTGATTTACATAAATTTTTCCAAGGCTTGTATTTTCAAAATTAAAAAACAAATTAACTTTGTGACGCTCTTACACGAAGATTACAATTTAATAATTTTTAAATACTCATAAAGATGAAGTTACGATTACTTTTTTCACTCATTTTCGGTGCGTTTCTGACTGTAGGTTTCAGCCAGTCGATCGGCATCATCGGCAATGCGACCCCGACCGGTTGGGACTCTGATACGGACATGACACAAAATGTCGATAGTTCACATTTATGGTCGGTCGACATCCAACTGACTGCGGGCGGTGCAGCCAAATTCAGACAGGACAATGCATGGACCATCAACTGGGGCGGCAGCGATTTTCCTGTAGGCATCGGCGAGCAGAATGGTGCTGATATTCCCGTTTCTGTTTCCGGCCTGTACACGGTTACGCTCAATACCCAAACCGGTGCGTACCTTTTCTCGCTGCCTTCCGATATAGGTATTATCGGCAGTGCTACGCCGGGCGGCTGGGGTTATGATACCAATATGTTCCAGGATGCTGTGGACACCAATGAGTATCATATTACACTCCGATTGGTAGCGGGCGCTGCGAAGTTCCGCGCTAACGATGGCTGGGCTGTCAACTGGGGTTCCACGAGTTTCCCAAGCGGCATCGGCACACAGGGCGGAATGGATATTCCGATTGCCATTCCCGGCAACTACGATATCACTTTCAACAAGGCTACCGGCGCCTACTCTTTTGAGGAAATCGTTGAGTTTACCCGTGTAGGCCTGGTTGGCAGTGCTACTCCGGGCGGCTGGGATGTCGATACATACCTGACCAGAGATAACGCCAATCCGGATGTATGGAGAACGGATGTGGCCCTGACAGACGGTGTCGCTAAATTCCGGGCAGACAGCGCCTGGACGCTCAACTGGGGCGGTAACGATTTCCCTGTGGGCGTAGCCACCCAAGGCGGTGGTGATATTCCGGTAGATTCCGGTGAGTACCGCGTTACCTTCAATACGGCAACCCTTGCCTACGAGTTTTTGCCTATTATTTCTTACGCAACCATCGGTATTATCGGCGATGCTACGCCAAATGGCTGGGATGGTCCAGACTCGGATATGACGCAGGATCCTAACGATGCCTCTATCTGGAGGCTGAGAATTGTCCTGACAGACGGCGAATTACAATTCCGTGCCAACAACGCCTGGGACATGTTCTGGAGCTCCGGCGAGTTCCCCACCGGTGTAGGCGTATTCGAAGGCGCTCCTATTCCAATTGAAGCAGGCGAGTACAAAATCACGTTCAACTCCATCACCGGAGCATACAGTTTTGAAGAACTGGTTATTTTTGGTACAGTTGGTATGATTGGTACAGTATTCCCTGTCACGATGTGGACCGAAGACGTCGACATGATAAAAGACCTGGACGACGAAGCGGTTTGGTACCTCGACGCCGTTGAACTGGCTACGGGTTTCGCCAAATTCCGTGCGGAGAATGCCTGGACGATCAACTGGGGTTCAGTCGATTTCCCAACCGGTATCGGTGAACAGAACGGTGCGGACATTCCCGTTGTCGGCGGTACTTACCGTGTCGTTATCAACACCGGCACTGGCGAATATGCATTTTCAGATCCTACGTCCACTACCAATCTGTTAGACGCCAACAGCATCAGCATCGCGCCAAACCCGGCGAAAGATGTGCTGAACATTACCGTGACTGCGCAGGAAATGAAAGGCGACGTACAAGTAACCTTGTTCAATCAAATGGGCCAGAAAGTGCTGAGCAGCAACCTGAACATCCAGGACCGCGCTACCCTGCAAGTAGGCAGCGTACAGCCGGGCGTTTATACCCTGCATATGACCAACGGTAAATCTATCGTTGGCAAGCAGGTGGTGATTGTGAAATAACACGTAGTACAGTTTCCACTTTGCTGTGGAATAAATGGGAAGTCCCGTCGAAATGGTTTCGGCGGGACTTCTTTTCGTGCTGCTTGCGCGAGGCTCTGCGCATTGATGTCTTGAACCTTTAAAATACCCGGGACCCCGGGCGGCCACAAGGGAACCTAGGCGGCCACAAGGAACCCTGGGCGGCCACAAGGGCCGCCCCTACCTAATCGGGTCTTTTGGGGTTACAATTTGCCAGGTTTTTATGTTTCTATCGTAGGGGCGACCCTTGTGGTCGCCCCCTTGTGGTCGCCCACATTTCAAAGGTTCCAGATACAATGGGCAGAGTCTCGCACAAGCAGGTTTATAATGCGTTTGATGCTGGGGCAGGGCCGCCTGCCGGGGCTGGGAATTATGGAACACCTGGCTTGGTGCCGTACGTCTGCGCGTGGTGTTGAAAAAACACCACGCGCGGCGCTTGGGCGTTGGTTGGAGTGGAGCGGGAACACCTGGCGTGGCGGAAAAGAGCGGCACTGGGGCCGTCAGTTGCCAGGGAGCAGGAAGACCGAGGCGGAATATTACAATTGCCGCATGAATGCAACAATATCTTTTTTCTCAGCGCTGCTTAATCGGGTTTGTTGAACAAGACTGAAAAACTCCACGACATCTTCCAGGGTGAGCAATCGGCCGTCGTGTAAATACGGCGGCGAGTCTTTTATTCCTCTTAATGGAAATGTTTTAATCGCGCCTTCGGGGCGAATAAACTGCCCGTTAATCGTCTGCGATTTATAAAAGCGTTCCACCTGCAAATCATGCATGCCATTATCCGTGTAATACGGTGGTGCATGGCAGCCGGCACATTTCGCTTTGCCAAAAAACAGGGCTTCGCCCCTCAATTCCGCTTCCGACGCTTTTTTCGGATCAAGCCGTCCGTAAATATCCAGTTTGGGCGCCGGCGGAAAATCAAGCAATTCCTGGAACTCAGCCATAAATTGAACCTGGGTGCCTCTGTCCAGCACGTTTACCCCTTTTTTAGCTGCGAGCAAATGATCGCCGTCAAAGTATGCGGCCCGCTGTTCAAATTCGGTAAAATCCTCCACCGTTTTAAGCGCGCGTTGCGAACCAAAAAGGCGCTGAATATTTACGCCGCGCAGCGAAGGCGTTTCGATACGGTTTCGGTTGGCCTGCGGACGGATGTCGCCCACCAAATGGATGGCGCCTGAGCTATGACCATTCACATGGCAATCGAAACAGGTTACGCCGAGGCTTGGCTTTTCTGTTTTTCGATCGGCAGTTGAATTAAACTGTTGTTGTGGAAATTGTGCCACCAAAAGACGCAGCCCTTCCAGTTGTTTGGGGTTTAAGATGCCATTGAACAGGTCGTAAAAATTGTCAATGGTGACCATTTTACCCTGTGATACATCCCCCAGTTCTTTGTGTGTAGTTAAATAAATCGGCGGCGGAAATTCGGGCAGAAAATGATCAGGCAGATCAAAGTCGAGATCGAAACGCTGTAGCCGTGCAAGCTCTTTTATTTGAATCTGCGGAAAGATCATACCTCCGACAGGATGGTTCGGATGCGGCAACGGCAGGTAGGGAAATATACCCTTTTCTTTGATCGCTTCAGGCGTCATCACGGCGAGTTGATCCCAGGTAATCCCTTTTAACCTGGCCGTAGGCCCTACGGGCAAGGGTTTGCCATTGGACATCGTCACTTCTGAACTTACTTTTTTCGTAAGATCGTAGCGGTCGCCCAATAAATCCATCTGGCGTTTCATGATCTCATTCTTCAGCGCTTTGTCCTTAGCCAGCACTTTGTCAAACGGTTCTTCTATAACAGGCGAATAACTGGATTCTTTTGGCTCCTGCTGCTTTACTGTGACCTGTGCCGTAAAAACGACAACCCCTAATACCAAAAAGGCTATGAGGATCAAGAATCTATTTTTTTGTAGTATTTTCATTTCATGTTTATTAAATTTTACGGAGCGGATGTCGCATTGCAATCCTACAAAGATGATTGCGTCGGCGCTGCAGTTTCTTACATAAGTCTGGTAAAATGTTACATGATTCTCACATTTATATCTGTCATGAGAAAGGTGAATGAACACCAACATTACCGGATGTTTTGTCCGCCTTGACCGGTGTTCTCGCCTTCGGCAAAAGGATTTATGAAATGGGGACATGCTGCTGTACGTTTGCGCCTCGGTGTTAAAAAAGTGCCGAGCGTAACCCAAAAAGCGCATCTAAAAAAATGTTCGAATCCGAACACCGCCGTTCAACTTCGGACAAGTTGTCGACAAAAATAGAAATCAAACGACTGATGGTCAGATAGTTACACTTTCGGCGCGTTCCTTGGACAGGTTATACCAAACACAAGGCCATGCTAAAAAATTTCATCCGAACCGCCTTCCGCAATTTCCGTCGCAACGGACTGTACACCACCCTCAACCTCGCCGGTTTAACCGTCGGTTTTGCCGGGTTTTTGCTGCTCGGCCTGTACATCACCGACGAACTGCGTTTCGATGCCCTGCACACCAAGGTCGACCGGATTTACCGGCTGGTGGAAGAAAAGACCGATGCGGACGGCAAAACGACGCGGGTGGCCGCCACCTCCTATCTGGCCGCCGAACGCAGCAAACAAGAGCTGCCGGAAATCGCCGAAGTGGTCAAAATAGGGGCTTCCGGGCGTTCCAATGTGTACACCACCGATCCAAAGCAAGCCTTCCACGAAGTCATCTGGCACGCCGACGGCTCTTTTGGACAAGTTTTTGATTTTCAATGGGTATCGGGCGATCCAAATACGGCGTTCGCAGCCCCCAATTCTGTGGTGCTGACCCGAGAATTTGCCCGCCGCCTCTTTGGCACCGACCAGGTCTTGGGCAAAGCGCTGACCATCGAAGGCTACCAACCGCTCACGGTGACCGGCGTACTGGAAGATTTCCCCAAGAACTCGTCCATCCATTTTAAGCTCGCGGTCTCGACGGCCACCTACGACGAGGACGAGCGGTTCCAGGAGGCGAAACTAAGCGACTGGACGTCCAACAACTTCCCCACCTGGGTGCTGCTGCAACCGGACGCCAACCCCGCTGCGGTGGAGACAAAACTCAACACCCTGATCGCCGCCAATACGCCGGCCGGCCAGACCCATAAACGCCACCACAGCCTGTTGCCGATGCGCGACATCCATTTCAAGGGAACGGGTATCGAAGGACTGAGCGACCGCATGGCCAATGCCGCCTACGTGACCGTGCTGACCCTGGTCGCGCTGTTTTTGCTGGGCATTGCCTGCATCAACTACATCAACCTGACCACGGCCCGCGCCGCCGGACGGGGCAAGGAAGTGGGCGTGCGCAAAGTAGTGGGCGCCGGACAAAGGCACATGATCGGGCAGTTTTTGACCGAGACCTATTTGCTGGTGACCGCCGCCTTCGTGCTGGCGGTGGTTTTACTACAATTGGTACTCCCCGCTTTCAACGAATTTGCCGGTAAAGCCTTGATGCTCAACGCTTCTACCGATCCGACGATCTGGGCGAGCGCGGCCGGAACCGCTTTGTTGGTGGGCCTGCTGGCGGGCATTTACCCGGCCATGTACCTGGCGCGGCTGCGGCCCACGATCTTGTTCAAAAACGTACTGCCTGGCAACTGGTGGGAATTTTCCCTGCGCAAAGGCCTGGTAGTAGCCCAATTCGGTCTGTCGGCCCTGCTGATGATCGCCACCGGCATTGTCTGGCGGCAGATGCGTTTTCTGGAAAACAAAGACCTCGGTTTCACCCGCGACCAATTGGTGGTCGTGGACATCAACAGCGGCAAGGTGCGGCGCGATTTTCAGACCGTTAAGGCGGGCTACGCCCAAATTCCGGGCGTTGAGGCGGTCAGTGTAACTTCCAGGGTGCCAGGCGAATGGAAGAGTCTGCCGCAGGTAGTCGTCAGCCGGGAAGGCGTGGATGTGCATGCCGAAACGAAAACGGCCTGGTTCATCCAGGCAGATGAGGATTTCCTGAAAACCTACCAGGTACCATTGTTGTCGGGGCGCAATTTTGAACCCAACGGAACGGATTCTGCAGCGGTCATGCTCAATGAAAGCGCCGCCGCCCTGCTGGGCATCACCGAACCCAGTGGGCAATGGATCACTATCCCTTCGGCGATCTTTTCCGGTACCAATTACCCTATGGACCAACCGTTTAAGGGCCAGGTGGTCGGCATCGTGCGCGATTTTCACTTCCGCAGCTTACGCGAAAAAATTGCGCCCATGGTACTGGGCGCCCGCCGCAATCCGGTACATGCCATCGACTATTTTACGGTGCGCATACAGACGGCCAATGCGCAGGCGGTGCTGCCCCGTCTGGAAGAAGCACTGCGCGCCACCGATCCCGGCCATCAGTTCGAGTGGCATTTCCTGAACGAGCAGTGGGCCTTGTTTTACCGGGAGGACGTGCGTCGGCAAAAGATACTGACCGCTTCGGCGGGCGGGGCGATCTTCATTGCCTGCCTGGGTCTGTTCGGACTGGCCACCTTTGCCGCCGAGCGGCGGCGCAAGGAAATCGGCATCCGCAAAGTGCTGGGCGCGAGCCTGGGCAGCATCACCGGGCTGCTTACCCGCGACTTCCTGAAATTGGTGGTGATCGCCCTCTTCATTGCCTCGCCTGTCGCCTGGTGGGCGATGAATAAATGGCTCTCCGATTTTGCTTACCGCATCGAGATGGAATGGTGGATGTTCGTACTGGCGGGCGCTGCAGCAATGGTCATCGCATTGGTAACAGTGGGTGGACAGGCCATGAAAGCCGCACTAGCCGATCCAGCCAAATCTTTAAAATCTGAATAAAATTATGATATTTAATCATTTCAAAATGGCATGGCGCAGCCTAAGCAGCCGCCGTATGTATAGTGCGCTCAATATTGCTGGGTTGGCTTTGGGTATTACTGCCTTTGCTTTGATGCTACAATACGTTAGTTTGGAGCAAAGTGTCAATCGGTTTCACACGAAACTACCTCAGATGTACCGTGTTTTGTGCCAAAGTTCAGATGGGAAATCATGGCCGGAGGTAGAACCTGGTTGGGGAACAAAATCAATGGAGAATTTCCCTGAAATCAAGGCATTCTGCCGATTTGGGGATGGGATTGGCCAAGGGATTGTCAAAAATGAGTCGAAAAACCTATCTTATCGGGAGAAGAATGTCTGCTATGGAGAAGGCAATTTCTTTGAGTTCTTCAGTTTCCCTGTGATTCAAGGAGATGCTTCCGCATTAAAGCAGCCCGATGTGGTTTTTATTTCAAAATCGTATGCTATAAAATATTTTGGGCAAGAAAATCCTTTGGAGAAGTCTTTGACCTTGTACAATCAATTTGGAAACCATCGCTACATCGTAGGAGGCGTTTTTGAAGACATGGGCGAAAATTCGGATATCCGCTTTGACATGGTTTTTTCTTTGGAAACCTTAAAAAACGAAGCCAACCTGAACGAAAACGGCTGGGCTAGGCCGG
Organism: Saprospiraceae bacterium; assembly: GCA_022844265.1. Taxonomy (GTDB): domain Bacteria; phylum Bacteroidota; class Bacteroidia; order Chitinophagales; family Saprospiraceae; genus M3007. The sequence continues at coordinate 10,413 of JALHMA010000040.1, forward strand.
ATAATCTGGATGCTCAATTCACCAACATGTTTTTCCTGCTCGACCAGCATTCGGATCCGGTGGCATTGGAGCAAAAATTGACTGCCTTGCGTCGCAACCTCCAACCTGAAAAAGATGCGGTGTCCTTCCGACTTCAAGCATTTGGGGAAACACATTTGGCAGTTAGTTTTAGCGACAATTTGTTCCACACAGGCAATGTTCGGTACGTTTACATGCTGGCCGGTATTGGATTCTTGATCCTGCTCATTGCTTGGTTTAACTACGTCAATCTAAGCACCGCCAATGCCCTCCGCCGAGCCAAAGAAGTGGGCGTTCGGAAGGCTATCGGCGCAAGTAAAGGCACATTGATTGCCCAGTTTCTGAGCGAGACACTGGTGGTCAACGTATTGGCTATAGCCTTGGCCGTTTTATTCATTGTCGCATTTCAACCGCTTTTCAACCACGTCATCGGCAAAACCCTTGGCCTGTCCGCACTATTCCAAACCCATGTCTGGCTTTATGGCTTGGGTGCGTTGTTCTTAGGCTCGCTTTTATCTGGTGCTTTTACAGCCAATGCTATTGCACGCTACAATCCGGTAGAAACCCTAAGAGGCAAACTGACTAAATCCGTCAGTGGGTTGCGGTTGCGCCAAACATTGGTGGTGGCACAATTTGGCATTTCTACGGTATTAATTTTATTTACGGTGGTGATATACAGCCAATTAAAATACATGCAAAACAAAGAATTAGGCATCAATACCGAGCAATTGCTGGTGATCAGAGGGCCAGAAATAGGTCGAGATAGCACTTACAAATTTAGAAAAACAGGGTTTGGGAACGCCATCGCCACCCAGAATTTTGTACAGGATTATTGTGCAACGGGTAGTGTGCCAAGTGAGGGTTATAATTTTGCTACCGCTGGGTTTACCTCTCCAAAATCTAAGCCCAATGACGAGGAAAAATCATACAATTTTGCCATCATCGGCGAGCGATTCTTAGATGTATATGGATTGCAATTGCGTGCAGGGCGCAATTTCACTGGTGCCGAATGCAATATAGAATGGAATGACAATAGCAAAATTTTGGTCAATGAAAAAGCCCTCACATCGCTGGGCCTAACAGCAGAAGAGGCCCTCACGACAAAAATAAAATGGGACGAGCGATACCTAGACATAGTAGGCGTGGTGAAAGATTACCACCACAGGAGTTTGCAAAAACCGATTGAGCCAATCTTGTACTATCCGCAAAACAACAGTGCCTACTTTACCGTAAGGCTTACGGCCAACGATTTGCCAGCAAAAATCTCCGCCATAGAAAAAATATATGGGCAGTATTTTAGTGGAAATCCATTTGAATATTTTTTTGCCGACGATAATTTTCAAAAAGCATACCTCAGCGAACAGCAATACTCGTGGTTGTTTGTGGCGGCATCCTTATGGGCCATATTTATTGCCTGCTTGGGCTTATTTGGGTTGGTTTCTTTCACTATTGAATCAAAAGTAAAAGAAATCGGCATCCGAAAAGTTCTCGGGGCCTCGGTCGCGGGCATCACCGGTCTTTTGGCCAAAGGCTTTTTGAAACTCGTTGTCGTCGCTATCATCATTGCCTCGCCCCTTGCCTATTATTTCATGCAACGCTGGCTCTCGGATTTTGCCTACCGCATTGATATTCAGTGGTGGATGTTTGTGGCGGCAGGCGCGGCGGCGGTGCTGATCGCGTTTTTGACGGTCACCATTCAGAGTGTGCGGGCGGCGCTGGCGAATCCGGTGAAGAGTTTGCGGAGCGAGTGAATGTACAGGTTCAAAACATTGATTTTTGACGAACTAAAAAATTCGGGACGATGCTAAAAAACAATCTGCTCCTTGCTTTTCGAGCGCTCAAAACCAACGGCGGCTACACGCTGATTAATCTCGCGGGGTTGAGTATCGGCCTGGTTTCTTGTCTGCTGATTGTGCTATACATCAGTCATGAACTGAGTTTCGATGGGTTTCACAGTAAAAAAGAGCGTATTTACCGCGTCAACTATGATATCATGATGGGCGGCAAACAAACAGTGTCGCCTTCGGTGCCCGTTTTCGTGGCGCCGCAACTGAAAAACCAGTTCCCGGAAATCGAGGACGCTACGCGGTTTTCGAGCGAATGGCGGCCCCGCACCATGCGGCACGGCGAAATCATGTTCGACGAATCGGGCTTTTGTTACGCCGACCCCAATTTTTTCAACGTGCTGGATTTCAAAGCCGTGCAAGGCGATCTTTCTACTGCGTTGAGCCGCCCCAACACGCTCGTTATCACGGAGAAAATGGCGCACAAATACTTCGGCAACGCTTCGCTGCTGGGCAAACAACTCAATTTCAACAACAAAAAAGACTACGAAATTGTGGCGGTCGTGGAGGACATACCCTCTAATTCGCACTTTTCGTTCAATTTTTTGACCTCTCATTACAGTCTCGACGATTTCGCTGCCGCAGAAAACAATATAGAATGGAACAACCCCAACTATACCACCTGGCTGCTGATGCGCCCCGGCGCTGACCCCGCAGCCCTCGCCGCGAAAATTGAAAAATGGGTTAACCCCGAAGCCGACCCCGACCAAAACACCCTGCACCTGCCGCTCGAGCCGCTCACAGCGGTACATTTCAACACGCAGGCATTCAACTTTTCCAATCAACTCCGCATCACCGACCGCAGTTACCTCGGCATTTTCGGGGTGGTCGCCGCGCTGATTTTGGGAATGGCTTGCATCAATTATGTCAACCTGACCACCGCCCGCGCCTCGATGCGCGCCAAAGAAGTAGGCATTCGCAAAGCAGCAGGAGCGCAAAGGGGGCAATTGATGCAGCAGTTTTTGAGTGAATCATTTTTGTTGCTGCTGCCGGCAGTGCTGATTTCGGTTGGTTTGGCATGGGCTTTTTTGCCGACGTTGAATGCTTTGCTCGATCAGGAAATCCAGTTCCGGTTGTTGGAAGCGCGATTTTTGGCAGGCATCGGGGCGGGCTGGTTGCTGCTTTCCGTGTTGGCCGGACTTTACCCGGCCTTCGTGTTGTCGCATTTCAAGCCGATGACCGTGCTGAAAGGGCAGTTTGTTCAGCACAGTGTGGTCGGAGTGACACTGCGCCGGGGGCTGGTGATTTGCCAATTTGCCATTTCGACCATGCTGATTGTCGGCGTCGTCGTCGTGCGTGCGCAACTCGATTTTATGCAAACAAAAAAACTTGGCCTGGACAAAGAGCAAGTTATCCTTTTGCGGGGCAATGTTGAATTGTTGGGTCGTCTTGAGCCTTTTTGCGAGCGACTGCGGACGTTGAGCGGCATCGAATCGGTGGCGCGCGCCGGGCGTTCGCCGTTTGAGACCGTCATCGGGAACGGTTTTTCGCTCGACCCCAACCCTGCCGATGGTAGCGACTGGCACATGGTGGGCGGTATTGCCGCCGATGTTCATTATTTGCAAACACTTGGTATTCAATTGCTTGCAGGGCGCAATTTCGACCCCACAAAAATTCGGGGCGACAGCACCATCAACGAATTCATGGTCAATGAAGCCTTTTTGCGGCATTATAACCTTACGGCAGCGGAAGCGGTCGGGCGGAAATGCTTGCTCGGCAACTCGGCACAGCGCGGGCCGGGCACCATCGTAGGCGTGGTCGGCGATTTTCATACCGCTTCGCTCCGGGGGAAAGTGGAACCGGTTGTACTTTTCAACGAACCAGGATTGCTGCACTTTGCCTCGGCACTGGTGCGGGTCGGCAAGGGACAGGACATGGCGAAGGTGTTGTCGCAAGTGGAAACCGTGTGGAAATCGGTGGTGCCCATGCGCCCTTTCAATTGTATCTTTCTCGACGAACAATACGACGCGCTCTACCGCACCGAACAGCGTATGGGTGCGCTGATGTCGTTTTTTTCGGGGTTTGCCATTTTGGTGGCCTGTTTGGGGCTGTTTGGCCTCGCAACCTTCATGGCCGAGCGGCGCATGAAGGAAATCGGCATCCGCAAGGTGCTGGGTGCATCGGTGACCGGCATCACGGGCATGTTGGCAAAAGACTTTCTAAAACTGGTCGTCGTTGCGATTTTTATTGCCTCGCCGATTGCCTGGTGGGCGATGGACCAATGGCTGGCCGATTTCGCCTACCGCATCGATCTGCAATGGTGGATGTTTGTAGCGGCGGCTTTAGCGGCGGTATGCATCGCATTTTTGACGGTTGCCATTCAGAGTGTGCGGGCAGCGTTGGCGAATCCGGTGAAGTCGCTGCGGAGCGAGTGATTGTGCTCAAATTCTTTAATTTTTGCCATTAAAAAAATCAAAACCAACATGCTACAACACAACCTCTTGCTTATTTACCGCAACTTTCTTCGCCACAAAAGCACCTTTTTCATCAACCTGCTCGGCTTGTCTGCGGGCCTGGCTTGCACTTTTTTGATCTATTTGTGGATCAACGACGAATTAGGTTTTGATAAATTCCATGCCCGCGATGCGCAACTTTTTCAGGTCATGGAATGGAGCGCGGAGGGCGGGAAAAAAATCGTGCACGACGGTACGCAAGGGTTGCTCGGCGTAAGTATGGCGAAGGATTTGCCCGAAGTGGAATCGGCGGTGTCCATGTTGAATTTGGCGAAGCATGGCCACAACCTGCCTTTTACTTTCGAGGGCAAATCAGTGGAGCAGACGGGCATTTTCGCCACGCACAACTTTTTCGATGTGTTCAGTTTCAAACTGAAAACCGGACCATCCACGCAACTTTTTTTGGACAGAAACGCCATTGTCATTTCCGAAAAAATGGCGCAACGTTTTTTTGGTTCTGCCGAAGCAGCCATTGGGAAAACCCTGGATTGGGAGGTATTTGGCAAAAAAAGGCAGTCGCAGGTGTCGGGCGTTTTTGAAAACCTGCCGGCCAACAACAGCCTGGTTTTTGATTTTGTCGGCTCCTATGACATGCTCTTGCAAGACGTTTGGACAAACGGGCAAAAATGGTGGAACGAAGGTGTTCAAACCTACGTAGTGCTCAAACCTGATACGGACATCCCAAAATTCAATGAAAAAATAGCCGGGTTCATCCATAATTACCATCCTGAAACCATTTTCACCTGTTTTGTGCGCCCGTATTCGAGCGCGTATTTGCACGGAAAATACACGGACGGCGTGCAGGCGGGTGGGCGGATTGCCTACGTGCGGCTGTTCTCGGTCATTGCGCTGTTCATTTTACTGATTGCCTGCATCAATTTTATGAACCTCTCGACCGCCAAGTCCTCCGTGCGGGTCAAGGAAATCGGCATCAAAAAAGCGCTCGGCTCGTCGCGCAGAAACCTGGCCTCGCAGTTCCTGGGCGAAGCCGTCGTGCTCTCCGCGCTTTCGACAGGCTTGGCGCTTGTGCTATCCGCCGCGTTGTTGCCAGTGTTCAATTCGATGACCGGAAAAGCCATTGTCTTTCCATTTTCGCCGGCACTGGCCGCCGGTGCCGTTGGTATGGCCTTGCTGACGGGCTTGCTGGCGGGCAGTTACCCGGCGTTTTACCTGTCGCGGTTTCGGCCGGTTGCCGTGTTGAAAGGGAAAATCGAGCGCTCGTCGGGCGAGTTTTTGGCGCGCCGCAGCCTGGTTGTTTTTCAGTTCGTGGTCTCGCTGGTCTTGATTTTTGCAGTCGGGGTCATTTATCGGCAACTCGATTTTGTACAGTCCAAAAACCTCGGCTACGACCGCTCGAACGTCCTTTATTTCAACAAAGTGGGCACGGTTTCGCAAAATTCTGAAGTGTTTTTGGCCGAAATTCGCCAAATCCCGGGCGTGGAGCGGGCATCGTCTATGCAGGAAACGATAGTGCAAAACGCCGGCATGGGCGGATCGAGCACTTACGGGATTGAGTGGGCAGGCAAAACGGACAAGGATTTGATTGATTTCAACGTGCGGTCGGTGGATTTTGAGGTCATCGAACTGCTGGATATGCCGATGGCGGAGGGCCGCAGTTTTTCGCGGCAGTTCTCGGACGAAGGTGCGCAATTGCTTTTCAACGAAACCGCGATTCGGGCAATGGGGCTGAAAAATCCCGTTGGGCAGTCGGTGAAAATGTGGAACGAACAGAAAACCATCGCCGGGGTGGTCAAAGATTTTCACCTTACTTCGCTGCACGAGCCTATTGCGCCGATGGTGTTCCGCTTTGCACCCGAGCAGACTTCCACTATCCTGGTAAAAATCAAAGCAGGCGAGGAAAAGGCGACGCTCGAGCGGTTGGGCAGTTTTTACCAAAAATTCAACCCCGGCTTCGATTTCAATTTCAAGTTTTTGGACGAGACCTACCAGGCCCAATACGTTTCGGAGCAGCGGGTGTCGCAGCTGTCCAGGTATTTCGCTGGACTGGCGATTTTGATTTCGTGTCTCGGCCTGTTCGGGTTGTCCATGTTCACGGCGGAGCAGCGGATGAAGGAAATCGGCATCCGAAAAGTGCTCGGCGCATCGGTGGCCGGCATCACGGGCATGTTGACAAAAGACTTTCTGAAACTGGTCGTCGTGGCAATTTTAATTGCCTCGCCGATTGCCTGGTGGGCGATGGACCAATGGCTGGCCGATTTCGCCTATCGCATTGATCTGCAATGGTGGATGTTCGTTGTGGCGGGTTTAGCGGCTGTCTGCATCGCATTTTTGACGGTCGCCATTCAGAGTGTGCGGGCGGCGCTGGCCAACCCGGTGAAGAGTTTGCGGAGCGAGTGACGCTACGCTCAAATCACAACCCACCATTTTCAGTATAAGAAACCAATTCTGAGCACTGTACAACAATTATTTTAAACACTATCAAATGTTTCAAAATAACATCAAAATCGCCGTTCGAGGGTATCTGCGCAATGCCTCGTTTACCTCGCTCAACCTCCTATCGCTCATGGTGGGACTATTGGTGGCTTACATCGCCATCGCTTACCTTCGGCATGAGCTGAGTTACGATGCGTTTCACCAAAATGCTGACCAACTCTATCGGGTGGCCAACAAGTACCGCTCGCAAGACTATTCCATCCAGGGATTTCCCAACTCGGACAGTATAACGACTGACCATCAGTTAGCGCAAATTATACAGTTGAAAAATACCAACGGTGTGGTCAACGCGGCGCAGTTTATTACCTCCGAGGCTTCCGAATACCTTGAATGCGATAATAAACGTATCGCACAGAAGGACTTTCTGACTACCAACACACCCGCCGCGTTTGTGGAAATGTTCACATGGAAACCGCTTTGGGGCAGCCTTCAAAATTTTGGAGAAGGCTTTGGCAAAGTGATGCTAACGGCCTCAGTTGCGGAAAAACTGTTCGGTACCAATGCTTGGAACGATGCAATGCTGGTCCAAAAAAGCATCAAAATCGGTAATGAAAATTACCAGTTGGCGGCGATCATAGAGGATGTACCAACGACTTCGCACATTGGTTTTACGGTGGCACTGAACAAACCGCTCATTGACTACTGGGGCAGCAGGGTATATGTACAGATTGAAAATACGGTCAATAAGGCCGCCGCAGAACAGCAAATCAATGTTGCTATGAAGGCCATTAATCCGCGTTTTTGTACCGATCCGCTTTACAAAGGGCATTATTTACAGGCAATCAGGCACATTCACCTTCATTCCAACATCCTGTACGAAATGAAACCGCCCGGCAATATTCGATACCTGTTGCTGGTTGGCTTTTTCGCCTTGTTTATCGTGCTGATTACGCTGTTCAATTACGCTAACCTGTCTTTAGCCATTCAATCGAGAAAAGGTAAAACCGTTGGGGTCAGAAAGGTATTGGGGGCGAAGCCTTTTGCGGTGGCTCAACAGTTTTTGTCAGAAAGTATATTGCTGGCCTTGTTGGCTGTGCCACTGGTTGCCGCGTTGATACCGGTAATTGTCCCCCAATTCAACCAACTGATGGAGGTAAATATTCCTTTCCAACTCCTCGAAACGCCGCAACAAATCGCAGGACTGACTGCATTGGCTGCGCTGATTGGCACGTTGGCGGGTGTGGCCCCGGCGCTGTATGTCCCGTTCAAAAATACCATTTACTTGCTGAAAGACCAACTGAACGGCAGCCGCTACCGGTCATCGACATTGCGTAAAGTGCTCGTCATCAATCAATTTACCATTCTAATCGTAATTTCGGCAGTTTCATGGTTGGTGTCAAAGCAGATTGACTTTATCGAAAACAAAGACCTTGGCTTCCAAAAAGAAGGCGTTGTTTTTACCTACACTTCGTCCGGGAATCAGAACCTGTTTCAGGAAAAACTTCGGCAAATCCCCGGTATTGCAGCGGTAGGCAATGGTTCGCCCTTTGGCATTACGTCGTTCAATCAAATGACTTACAAATTGTCGGGCAACGAAGAGGTGTTTGACGATGCCCAGCAACTGTACCTCGACTACGAAGCGCTGAAAGCATATCGCCTGAAAACGAATTTGGCACCGTCTGTTTTGGAGCAAACCGGCCCCCGCCCGCCTATCGTGTTGATCAATCGAACCGCCGCCGAGAAATTAGCCGCCGTCAAACAGGTATCCGTTGCCGATCTCATGGGTACTACCATTATCACGGAGCCGGAATACGTGGCCGAAAACGGTCAGGCCGGGTTTCCGTTTGTGATCAGCGGTGTTTTTGAGGACATTCATCTGTTTTCCCTGCACGAAAAAATCAAACCCTACTTCATCACGGTCAGTCCAAATGTACGCATGGACGGGCGCAGCATCATCGCCCTTGATGGTACCAACGACCCGGCGGTGATGGAGCAAATCAGCACGGTATATGCTTCGCTAAACGAACCTTTTCCGCTGGAAATCACCGCGCTTTCGGACAACATCGCCCAATTGCACCAACAGGACAGCCGTACGGCCCGGCTGTTGTCCTGCTTCAACTTCATCGCAGTATTGCTTGCGATGGTGGGTATCGCAGGTATTACGATGTTTATGGTGGCCGCCCGCACCAAGGAGATTGGTATCCGAAAAATTCTGGGCGCTTTACCGACGGCTATTTTTGGTCTGGTATTGAGAGAGTATGTCTATTTGATCGGGCTGGCTTTTGTGTTGGGGTGCCCGATTGCGTACTACTTGACCCAGCGTTGGCTGTCTGATTTTGCCTACCGCATCGAAATCGGCGGCGGTGTTTTTGTCGCCATTGGCGGGTTCACCTTTTTGGTCACGTCGGTCATTGTGGGGATGGTTTGTTTTCGGGCTGCGCTGGCCAACCCGGTGAAGTCATTGCGTTCCGAATGACTTTTTTCGCTATGTAGTCTTTTTGACCAGAATTTTGTCGATGCGTTGCCCGTCCTTGTCTACGACTTCGAGTTCGTAATGGGGCAAATGCACTTTGTCGCCTACCTTGGGCAGCCCGTGAAAATGGTGGATGAAAAATCCTGCGACGGTCAGGTAGTGGCCTTCCACGACTTCCGTCTGTAAATCGAAATATTTGAGGAATTCGCCTGCCGAATATTGCCCGTTCACGAACCAGGTACCGTCTTCGCGCTCGACGATTTGGTACTCCAATGGGTCGTGTTCCGACACATCGCCGACGAGCGCGTCCAACACATCGTCCATAGTGACGATGCCGATGGTCGAGCCGAACTCGTTGACCACAATGGCGTGATGCATTTTTTCTTTTTTAAATGCCTCTAAAAGGTTGTACGCCAAAGTTGTTTCGGTAACAAAAACGGGTTTTCGGATATGGTTTTTCAAAGCAAAATCCGGGTCGAGCATCGGCTCAAAAAGGTCTTCGAGCATCACGATACCTACCACGTTATCCAGATTGCCGTCGCGGCAAACGGGGTAAGCCGAGTGTTTTTCGTGCGAAACTACCTGCCGGATTTCGCTCAACGCATCGTTTTCGTCAAAAAAAGCGAGGTCGTTGCGGTGGGTCATCAGGGTGTTCGCCTTGCGGTCGCCGAGTTCAAAGACACGCTCGACGATGCTGTGTTCGATGTTTTGAATCTCTCCGCCCTGGGCGCTTTCGCGGACGATGGATTTGATTTCTTCCTCCGACACCGCGCTGTCCAAATTGGGCTTGATGCCGAAAATGCGGATCAATAAATTATTGCTCGTCGTAAGCAGCCAGACAAAAGGTCCGGTGATTTTGGATAACAAATTCATGGGTCGGGAGAGCATCATGGCAATCGGTTCCGGAAAGGTCAGGCCCAATCGTTTTGGGAAAAGTTCGCCCAAAACGATGCTCAGATACGTGATGAAAACCACCACGCTGCCCATCGCCAGTTTGTGCGCGAAGGGTTGGAGCAATTCGAACCGATTATAAAATGCTTCTACGCCGCCCGTCAGGTTTTCGCCCGAATAAATGCCGAGCAAAACACCGATGAGTGTGATACCAATTTGGACGGTCGAAAAAAAACGGGTCGGGTTTTCCGACATTTCGAGCGCGATTTTTGCTCCTTTGTTGCCTTTGTTGCGCGCGCTTTCGAGTTTGAACCTGCGCGAGGAGACGAGCGACATTTCCGACATGGCAAACACACCGTTGAGCAAAACCAGCCCGATAATAATGAGCAATTCCATTTATCTCTATGTTGATTGGATGATTTTAATTTTAATACAAATCAAGGTACCAACATTTTTCGAAGGCTCATGTTTTATCAATCCGCCGGGTTCTGCCCGATTTCGAATATTTTTTTGATTTCCAAGATGGGTAGAGCCTCACGTAAGCAAGGGCCTTGTGGGGGGAATTGAGGGGAAAACCTGCTGTACGTTTGCGCGCGGTGTTGAAAAAAACACCACGCGCGGCGATTAGGCGTCAGTTGAAAGGGTGCGAAGACCTGGCAAGGCGAACAGCACAATGTCATAAAGTCATTTCCCTTGTATCCAGTTTTGATGAATCTTGTTTATTTTTTACATGAAAACCTTTTGTACCTGCGTAAATATAAGTTTTTATTGGGTTGTTGTGCTGTACGTTGGCAGCAGGCCGGAGACACTGCGGCGGTGCTGGGCTTGGGCGTTGTGGGAATAGAGCGGGGAGACCTGCCGAGGCAGAAACTATAATTTTTCATGTTATTCAATTAAGCAGCCAATTATGTCAAAAGATAACATTCTGCTTTTCAATACCCTCGAACCATTGTTGGCAGACAACCATTTTCAGGTTTCGATGATAAGCGGAGATGCAAAAGCGCATGTGATAGACGAATGGCAAAAACGATTTGTGCCCAAAACGCAGGATAAAGGAGAAGCGTTATGGCATACGTTTAGTTTTAACAGGTTCCCGCATGTCTCCGAAACGGATGCTGTCAATCAGTTTAACGAAACATACCTGAAGCAATGTATCATTTTTTCTACCTCCGATTATTTTGGGATCAATTGCACCACTGATGCGCCAGTTCTCCTTTCCTACGAAAGGTTATGCCAATACCTGGATAGGCTTCCCAATCACGTTGATATTTATATTGCCCAGCACAACTTTAAGTGGACTTTCGTCATCACGCACGAAAAAGACTTCGGGCCATATTATGCAGTAGCAAAGTCTGTTCAGTAAGATCAATGTCCCACTTGTTTCTTCTTTTGCCCCCAACTCAAAAATATTCTCTACTTTTCACCCGAAAAGCCCTTTGCTTGCGGGAGGCTTTGCCCATTGCTGTCTGGAACATTAAATACGCCCGGAAAACCGGGCGACCCTTGTGGTCGCCCAAATTTTAAAGGAACCAGACACCAATGGGCAGCGCCTCCCGCCAGCAAAGACCGCAGGGCGAATAGGTTAAGCACTATGTAAATGCTTGATTATCAACATAAATAACCAATAACCAATAACTAATAACGACGTATGAAAATCAAATTTTGTGGTGCAGCCCGTGAAGTGACCGGTTCGGCGCACCTGCTGATACTGGACGACGGTACCCAAATACTGCTCGATTGCGGATTGTACCAGGGCGGCGACGACGACGGACGGGCCGGCGACGACAGCCCGATCACCGGATTTAATGAAAAATGGCAATTTGATCCGAAGGAGATCAAATGTCTGGTGTTGAGCCATGCGCACATCGACCATACCGGGCGTGTACCCAAATTGGTGCGCGATGGTTTTCCCGGCAAAATATACAGCACCCACGCTACCCGCGACCTCTGCGCGCTGATGCTGATGGACAGCGCCAAAATACAGGAATCGGACACGGAGCGCTACAACCGCAAAAAGGGTTTTGACGAGCCGGAACGCGCGCCGCTGTATGAAATGGAAGATGTGAGCCGGACGATGGGCCAGTTTGTCAGTTATAGTTACGAGCAATGGTTTTATATCCACCACAATGTGCGGGTGATGTACCGCGATGCTGGGCATATCCTGGGCAGCGCTTCCGTCAATCTGGAGATTCAAGAAGGCGAGCGCACCATCCGACTGGCCTTTACCGGCGACATAGGTCGCCCCAACCGCCCGATCCTGGACGATCCGCTCCCCATGCCGGAAGCCGATTATATTATTTGTGAAAGCACATACGGCGACCGCGACCACGAGTCGGCCCCGAATGAGATCGAACATTTTATGCGCATCGTACACCATACATGTGTAGAAAAAAAAGGCAAACTCATCATTCCTGCTTTTTCAGTCGGACGTACGCAGGAGATCGTTTACCTGCTCGACCAATTGTGGCACGCCGGTCGACTGCCCAAAGTGCCGGTGTATGTGGATAGCCCCCTGGCGGTGAATGCAACGGAGGTGTTTATTAACCACCCGGAGTGTTTTGATGCCGATATACACCGTTATATGGTGGAAAATGAAAACCCTTTCGGTTTCAATGACTTGTTTTACCTGAGAAGTGCAGAGGCTTCCAAACAACTCAACGAAAGCCGCCAACCCTGTATCATCATTTCGGCTTCCGGTATGATGAACGCCGGCCGTATCCGACACCACCTCCTCAACAACATTGAAAACAAACGAAATACCTTTCTCATAGTGGGGTATTGCGCCCCGAACACACCCGGCGGGCGTTTGCGCGAAGGAGCGAAGAGTATGCACATTATGGGCCAGTTCAAACAAGTGCTGGCCGATGTGGAAACCATGGATTCCTTTTCCGCCCACGGCGACCGCGGTGAAATGGCCGATTTTCTGAATAACCAGAAAGGGACCTGCCAGAAAATATTTCTCGTACACGGCACCCTCGACCGTCAGGAAAAATGGCGCGATTATTTGCTGGAAAAGGGATTCAAATCTGTGGATATTCCTGAACTGGGAGAGGTGGTGGATATTTAGGAATCTACTTTTTCCTGATTTGGAACGCGGATAAAACGGATTAGACACGGATTTACATAGGTAGGTGTGCAATATTAGTTAAAACTAAATCATTTGTAACTCATTGATTTACATTGCTTTTTTGCCCTTTTCAATTTTGCCCTTTTACTTATGCGCTTCCATATACTTTCAGCCTTTTTCACCC
>JALHMA010000041.1 GCA_022844265.1 Saprospiraceae bacterium
ATCAACTGTACCGTCTCTTCTGTCACCTTAGGTTCTTCTGCCACCAGTTCAGGAGCAGGTATTCAATACCTGTGGACAGGACCCGGTATCACAGGAGCCAACCAGAATCAGCTGATGCCAGTGGTAACCGATGGCGGCACCTATACGCTAACCGTCAATAATATAAACAATGGCTGTTCTTCTACCGACGTAGTCCTGATTACGGAACAGGTAGCATTACCAACGGCATCAGCAGGTGCGGACAGTACATTGAATTGTGCTGTGTTAAATATTACACTGAATAGCAGCGGCTCTTCACAAGGCGCCAATTTCACGGCAATCTGGACCGGCCCGTCTATCAATGCAGGCAACCAGGGTTCCTATAACCCGCAAGTCAGCCTGCCTGGTACATACACCCTGACTGTTACGGATATTACCAATACCTGTACTGCAACAGACCAGGTTGTTATATCGCAAAACAATACCCTTCCGACGGTTGGTGCAGGCAATGATCAGGTTCTTAACTGTAACACACCCTCCGGAGTTACTCTAAATGGCAGCGGCAGCCCCGCTACCATCACTTACCTGTGGAACGGGCCTGGTATAAATGCCGGTAACGCAACAGTGGCAAATCCGCTCATTACCCAACCAGGTACTTACAATTTAATCGTAACCAACACTGTAAACCAGTGTAGCGCAACCGACCAGGTAGTCATTTCACAGGATACAATTGCACCTGTTACAAGTGCAGGCGCAGACCAGGTCATTAACTGTACGGTCTCATCTGTCACCTTAGGCTCTTCCTCCACCAGTACGGGTGCAGGTATTGAATACATATGGACTGGACCTGGCATCACGGGCGCCAACCAGAATCAGATGATGCCGGTAGTAACAATGGGCGGCACCTATAACCTGACTGTCAACAATACAAACAATGGTTGTTCTGCCAGCGACATGACCGAGATTACGGAACAGGTTGCTTTACCAACTGCATTGGCGGGTGTCGACAGTACGCTGAATTGCGCTGTTTTAAATATCACAATGAACAGCAGCGGTTCTTCTCAAGGCGCCAACTTTACAGCTATCTGGACCGGCCCGTCTATCAATGCAGGTAACCAGGGTTCCTATAACCCTCAGGTCAGTCTGCCTGGTACATATACCCTGACGATTACGAATACTACCAACAACTGTACTGCAACAGACCAGGTCGTTATTGCTCAAAACAATACCCTTCCGACGGTCAGTGCAGGCAACGACCTGATTCTTACCTGTACTACCCCCAACGGAATCACCCTGAATGGCAGCGGCAGTCCTGCTACCATTACTTACCTGTGGGACGGACCGGGCATAAATGCAGGAAACGCTACCGTGGCAAATCCGCTCATCACCGACCCGGGTACTTACAATTTAACCGTAACCAACACTGTAAACCAGTGTAGCGCAACCGACGCGGTTGTAGTTACGGAAGATTCAGGAGTGCCGACGGCTGATGCCGGAGCAGACCTGGTGCTTTCCTGTTCTGTTACTACCGTTAATATTGACGCTTCTGCTTCTACTTCCGGCGCAGGCATAGAATATCTGTGGACAGGTCCGGGTATTGCGGGTGCGAATGCGACAGCACAAAACCCGCAGGGTATCACACTTCCGGGGACATATAACCTGACGGTGACCAATACAGGCAATAGTTGTGTCAATACGGACGCTGTGGTCATTACCATTGACACGATACGCCCGCTGTCATCAGCAGGAGCAGACCTTACCTTGAATTGTTACAATGGTAATTCCGATACCTTAGATGCTTCCGCTTCCTCAACCGGCACCGGTTTTACATTGGTGTGGAGTGGTCCGGCTATCACGCCTGCCAATCAAAACCTGCTTAATCCTGTTGTCAATCAGGCCGGTACATATACCGTGCTGATTACCAATATCACTAACAACTGTACTGCTTCATCCGATGCCATTGTTGTGTCCGACACTCTGTCGCCCATTGCAGACGCCGGCACAGACGGGATTATTGACTGTGCAAACAGTACTGTTAGCATTGGCGGAAACTCGTCTACAGGCGCGGATTTTGAATACCTCTGGACCGGCCCGGACATCAATGCCAGCAATGAGGCTTTGGCTACCCTGAGTGTCGGCCAAGCCGGCCCATACACCCTTGTTGTAACCGATATGAGCAATGGTTGTACTGCCGGCAATGACGTGCTGGTGAACGAAGACCTTGTTTATCCGGTTGCAAGTGCAGGCGCAGACACCGTGATTACCTGTACGAATCCAGTGATCACTTTAAACGGAGCCGCTTCTTCTTCGGGCGCCGGCATTCAAATTCTCTGGAACGGATTGAGTATCACCCCTGCCAGCGAGGGCTTGACCACCCCGGATGTTACGCAGCCCGACAATTACATATTAACAGTTACCAATACTGTAAATAGTTGTGTAACAATAGATACTGTGGTGGTGCTGGAGGACAAAGTGCCTCCTGTCGCACTTGCAGGAAGCGACGCCATACTCAATTGTCAGACTACCAGCACTGTTCTGGACGGCAGCGGATCATCTGTCGGTGTGGCAATAGCCTATTTGTGGGCAGGCCCGGGTATCACCGCTGCCACGGAAACGATGCAAAGTCCTACTGTCACCGATCCGGGACCGTACACTTTGGTGGTAACCAATACGGACAACGGATGTAATGCCCAGGATGACGTGTTGATTGACCAGGATATTGTATTGCCGACTGCCGAAGCCGGGGCCGATCTGTTACTGGATTGCGAGCAACCGACCCAGGCAATTGACGGTTCAGGTTCCAGCACAGGAGCGAACATTCAATATGCGTGGCAGGGGGCAGATATCAATGTGGGAAACATGAATGTAATCAGCCCGATGGTCTCCGATTCAGGTACTTATATCGTGGTTGTTACCAATATTCAAAATTTCTGTACCGCTACCGATATGGTTTATGTCGGCCTTAATGCCGACCGGCCTGCTACTTCAGCCGGCACCGATGGTATCCTGAATTGTACCGTTGACACTTTACAATTGGACGGTGCATTATCGGAAACGGGAATGAATATCGTATATGCCTGGAGTGGTCCGGGTATTGTAAGTGGAGAATCTGCGCTTAACTCTCCCAACATATTTCTACCCGGTACTTACACCATCACCGTAACCAATACAGCCAACGGGTGTAGCG
Source organism: Saprospiraceae bacterium (assembly GCA_022844265.1). Lineage (GTDB taxonomy): Bacteria > Bacteroidota > Bacteroidia > Chitinophagales > Saprospiraceae > M3007. The sequence continues at coordinate 3,167 of JALHMA010000041.1, forward strand.
ATACCGATGTTGTTACCGTTACGCAGGATACGATCGCTCCAATAGTGTTGGCTGGAAACGACCAGACACTGACCTGTGCCAACAGCACAACGGGCGTAACGCTCAGTTCGGCAGGTTCGAGCAGCGGCGCCGGATTTTCCATTCAATGGAGCGGATCTGGCATCACGCCCCTGAATGAAACCCTCGCCAGCCCTGTCGTAACAGGTGTCGGCCCTTATGTGCTGACTATTTTGAATACGAATAACGGCTGCACCGCTACCGACGTGGTGGTTGTGTTACAGGACCAGGATGCGCCTGTTTCCGTTGCCGGCGCCGATCAGACCATTACCTGCTCGACAACACAGGTATCGCTCGATGGAAGTAGTTCGACTTCACCAAGCGGATCACTGGAATATCTCTGGTCGGGACCAGGCGTGACTGCGGGCAATCAGAACAACGCAGTGATCACAGTAACCCAATCCGGTAACTATACACTTACTATTATCAATCCGGTTTCAGGCTGTCAGGCCGTTGACAATGTGCTGGTAGATTTAGATACCGCACCACCTGTTGCAACAGCTGCCGGCGATACCATTACCTGCCAAAGCCTGGCCGGGACGCTGACTGCCACCAGTTCGGAAGCAGGTTCTCTTTTTGCCTGGTCAGGGCCTGGAATTAACGCTGGAAATGCCGCGCTGCCCACGCTGCAAGTCAATCAGCCCGGCGCGTACAGCGTTACGGTGACTGCGGCGAACGGTTGTACCGACGTAGCCCTTACCACTATGAATGTGGACTCGAATTTCCCGGTAGGTAGTGCTGAAGGAGTCGAATTGAATTGCGCAAACAATGGAATGGGCAGTATTTCGGGCTCCGTTACCACGCCGGGCGCCACGTTCTCCTGGTCAGGCCCCAACGGCTTTAGCGCCACCACTGCTACGGTTACCATTTCCGTAGCAGGTCAATACACGTTTAATATTGTGGCCAATAATGGTTGTACCAATCCGATCCCGGTCGTTGTAAGTTCCAATTTTACAGCGCCTAATGTCAGTGCTTCCGTGCCGGGCAATCTCGATTGCAGCACAACTTCGCTGACGATCAACGGCGCAGGCACTTCCACTGGCAGCTCTTTCACATACGCATGGACAACCGCAGGGGGTAATATTCTGTCGGGCGACGATAGTCTTTCACCTGTAGTTGATGCACCGGGCGCTTATACCTTGCTGGTTACCAATATGCTCAATGGTTGTACGTCGACTCAAACAGTAACGGTAGCCAACGATCCGAATATTCCGACCTCGCTCGATCTCACTTTACGCAACATCAGGTGTTTTGGTGATAAAAACGGCGTCATTGCCATCAGTGGTGTGAACGGCGGAACGGAACCATTTTTCTTTAGCCTGAACGGCGGAACGGAAAGTACGGTCGACCAGTACAGCAATCTGGCAGCAGGCGAATATTCCATTTCGCTGGAGGATGCCAACGGATGTGTATTGGATACTGTGATCAGTATAACCGAACCTGCGCAATTGCTTGCAGAGCTGGGGCCAGACATAGATGTACACCTGGGTGACAGCGTTACGATCAATGCCCAGATCATGAACGAAACGCCTATTGCGGATGTCAAATGGAATCTTTCGCCAAACCGCGACTCCGCTGATTGCTGCTCCTTTAACTACAAGCCATTGCAGACATACCGGCATGAAATAACGGTACGCGATTCAAACGGTTGTGTAGCCCGCGATGTCGTGATGGTAACTGTGCGCAAAGACCGTCAGGTATTTATCCCCAATATTATCGACCTCAACAGCGATAATCCGCTGAATGCAGTGCTGATGATTCACGGCGGTACCGATGTGGTAAAAGTGCACAACTGGATGATTTTTGATCGCTGGGGCAACTCGATATTTGAAGCGCGCAACTTCCTGCCGAACGACCCGGCTCATGCCTGGAATGGCAATATACGGGGCGAAAAAGGGCAGCCCTCCGTTTTTGTCTGGATGGCCGAAATCGAATTCCTGGACGGTCAGACGGAACTGTTTGAAGGGGATGTGACGATTGTGAGGTAAGGGTTTATGAAGGTTGATGAGGTTGATGAAGGTTGATATACATCCACTCAGGATTGAAGTGATTTTACTTTTTTCGAGCGGTTGTATATCAACCTCATCAACCTTCATAAACCTCATCAACCCTTTAAAACACCAACGGCGCCTGCCCCAGCAGGACTTGCCAGCCCAGCGCAACCAGGGCCAGCGTGGGATACAACAGCCTGCGCACCAGGTATTTGACAAGCGCCCGGTCAGGAGTAAAATTCATTTTTTCCAGTAAATCGGTATAAAAAATACGGTTGTCTTCTTCGCGGAGGCCATGCTGTTCATTCATCAGGCAACGACCGAAGACACTGAATTGAAGCATTACCATCCCGTAAACCGGCAATGACAATTTCCAGGAAAACAAAAAAGGGGCGACCCAGGCCAACAGGGTGACGAAAAGGTGCAGCCAGAAAACAAAAGTTGATTTTACGGTTGCAAGCATGTTCAATAGTTATCCGTTATTTAAAACTCGACCTCCATATCCTTAATCACCCGGCCGGCCTTGGTTTGCATCCGAACGATATATTTTCCGGGAGTAAGGTTCCAAACCTCCAGACGCAGGCTGCTGCGATGCTCCCCCGCAATCATAACTTCTTCTTTAGAAATATCCTTGATGAATTTGCCGTCGCCATCCAGCAGTACCATGCGCACTTTTTCATCTTTCTCTAAGTAATAACGAAAATTTCCTTCCACGACCATGGCTTTACCCAGGTCGGCAACCCGGCCGGGAACGTACTCCACTGTTTTATGCCTGATTTTATACCCGGGAATTGCTTTGCCCAACTGATTGGCCACAAACGCAGTCAGGGCAGGGTCGTCAATGCTTCCCAAAGAATAACCATTGGTGATCGCCCACACCGCAGATTGTGCAGAGCCGTCATTGGTTTTCCCTTTTTCGGCAATAAATTTCAACACATTGCACAGCGCTTCGGGCGCCATGGCCGCTACCAGAAAACGCGCATTTTTTGCGGGAGAAATTTCACCAGCCTGCGTACAAAAGGTTTTGAGCGTCAATGCACCGGGCGTTTTTGGCGTGATATTCACCCATTGCTCCTCTGCCACAACCAGCGTTTGTTGCAAACTGTCAACGGGTTCCATCAATTGCCCGATCGGGAACCGTATACGCAGTGATTTTCCGCGCAGGTTATTACAGGTTATTTTCAAACATTCTCCCTGATGACCGCCCGTCCCCTCCACTGTAATACTGATTAGTTTTTGATCCAGCGCTTCTTTGACATCAAAGTTGCTCTGTGCGGTTTTAGTATTTTTTTGCGCGGACAGGCTGACGCAGGCAATGAGGAGGAGCAATGCAGCAAATATTTTTCGCATATACTGAAAGTTGAGCGGTTGAGTATGTTGAAAGTTGAGAAAGCAAACGTTTATTCCGCCATTTTCATGTGCAAGTCAACCGTATTCTCAAAACATGCGGGACAGCAGATAATATTAACCTTTGAATGCATATTATTTTTTTCATATACTGTACTTTTCGTGCCTGTTCAACGTTTGTTCCTTTTGCCTGTCACAAAATGTTGCTATTCCTGTAGGGGATTTCGACAGTATTAATATCCTTTAATCAAACATTAACCAATATTATTGTTTATTTTCTAATCAACCACCGTTGTTATATGACGCATCATGCCTCCCTTTCGGAAACCCTTCAAAACCTGAGTACCAATGGTTACCACATCACAAACCTCGAACACATGAACATGCCTGAAGAAGCCATACAGTCGCACGACTGGCGGCTCGACGCGCTACACCATGTAAAAACAGGTAGAGAGCGAAGTCCACGCGCGGTAGTGATTGCGGTATCGAGCGCACACAAGCACCTGAAACTGGCTTTTGTGCGTGAATTACTTTCAAAACAGGATTTTTCACCGCTTACTTTGCTCAAACGATTGTTTCCGCAAAGCCGAAAATCAGGTGTTCATACGAATTGAAATCTTTTCAACAACATGCGTTTATCCCGGATTTTTCCTCGCTGAAATATCCGGGATTTTTTTTTGAGTGGAATAAGTACTTTTGCGTTTTTTATCACTTTTGTTATGCCCAATATGTTCCAGAAAGGTTCTAAAATACACAGTATTGTCCATTTGAAATGCCCGCGTTGTCAGGAGGGTGAAACGTTTGAAACGGGCAGTTGGTCGTTTGTAAAACCGTTTGACATGCTGGAACGCTGCCCCAAATGCGATCTCAACTACTTCCCCGAACCTGGATATTATTACGGAGCCATGTTCATTTCCTATATCTGGACTGGCTGGTTTTCGCTGCTGTTTATCGCTACTTTTCAATGGGGACTGGGCTGGAGTTCCAACGCCGCGTTCGGCGTTCTGATCCTGTTTATGCTCATTAATTTCGTATACATATTTCGTGTTTCACGACTTATGTGGCTGAATATCAATGTGAAATACGTTCCGAATAAGAAGTGAAGAGTGTCCCGCTTGGCGGCTATATTGTTTTGGCTTGGGTTTTTCAGGCCTGGAATTGTGAATCGTGTTTAGTGTTTAGTGTTTGGTGTTTCGGGCGCTTCGCCTTTGGCAGTAGTTGATATCTTGGCCGGATTTTCGCTAATGCCAAAGGCGAAGCGCCCGAAACACCAAACACTAAACACTAAACACGATTCACAATTCCAGGCCTGAAAAACCCAAGCCAAAACAATATAGCCGCCAAACGGGATGTCTCTCACCTCTCACTTCTTACCAAAGTCCTTACCATCGTCTCCTGTTCAGTCAGCATACGAACCTGATAGGCCCCTGCCGGTAAGTCCTTGATTTCCAGGGAGATATTTTGTTCCAGCACCTGATGATAAAATGTAGTGCGCAGGATTTTACCCGTCGCGTCGGAAATACTCAGGTACAGTGACCGCGCCGTTGGGAATGACACCGCCAGCGTAGCTTTATCCCTGGCCGGGTTTGGAAAAATTTCTGCAAAAACGAGTTCATCCGGTTGTGTAGTACCGACCACTTCCGAGAGCGTGAATGCTACCGTTGTCACACACCCATTCCCATCTGTTACCTGCAATTCATACTCCCCGGCAGGGGCATTTGTCAAGTCTTCAGAGTTGACAAATACCGATCCGTTGCGCAGCCATACATAAGTGTAAATCCCTGTGCCTCCGCTGACTTCCACGAAAATGGCGCCATTACTTTGGCCCTGTCCGGGTTGCTCCAGGCTGGTTGGCGACACAGCAATTGGCGCCGGACTTAACAACTCTTGTATGATAACAGTCTCACAATCAAGGGCATCTGTTACGGTTACGGTATATATTCCCCCATTCAGGTTTTGAATGGTGGAGGAAGTAGCATTGTTGGACCACAAATAGGAATAAGGTTCGACGCCGCCGATAACATTGGCCGTTAATGCGCCATCGGAAGTGGCGGCGCAGCTGGGGCTTTGTGCAGTCACGGATGCGGCCAGATTGCAACTGCTGACCAGGCATTCATCCACAATCCCGATCACCGATTGTTCGCATCCCATAGCGTCCGTTGCGATAACCAGGTAAATATCTCCGCTGGCTAAAATCTGTGCGTCGGGTGTACCTTGAAAGGTGTAAGGCCCTACCCCATCGATCGCCTGGACATTCAATTTTGCCAGCCCTGCGCCGAGGCATTGTTCTTCAATTTCCAGCGCAAGCGGCTGAAATTCGGGCGGTGTGAGACCGTTCAATATTTTCAAACAAATATTTCCGCTGTTCAACCCGGCGGCCCCGTTCCAGGAAGCGATTTGAACATAATAGGTTTGGCCGGCGCTCAAATTTCCTACGGAAAAATAACCGTTGCAACGCAGCGGATTTTTGGCGCAAAATACTTCACTCAGGTTATTGCAGGCGCCTTGCCAAACCGTCAGTACATGTTCAAAAGATGCACCGCTGTTGAGGCGCACGGAGCCGGAGCTCGGTGCAACAAATTTGAACCATACGTCGCGGTCAGCCGATACGACACAGGAGGGTTGTTTTCCGGAAAAAGAAGCATTGAAATTGCTGCCCGAGGCGCATTGACCGCCGATAGCTACTGAAACGGCCGCAACACAGTCGTCATTGATGGGCGCATCGACCTGTTTTCTTTGCAATTTTGGACATACATTGCCTTCTATAGTGGCAAAAGTGCCTGCAATTTGTACAAAATACGTTTGTCCCGCTGTTAGTGCAGGCAAATCCAGGCTGCCGCCTTTGTGGTTTCCCGATACTTCCTGCAACGCGGCGCAAGTGCCCTGGTACAGCGTAATAATGTCTGAAAAATCGGCATTGCTCCGTATTTCCAGTTGTTCGGTGGCCGGCAGGGCAGGCGCTGTGAAACGATACCAGACATCTGCGCGGGCCAGGGTATTCAGGGAAGGCAATGGCTGGGCGGAAGTAGCATTTAAGTTGCTGATAGTCAGGCAATTGTTGTTTTCTGTCAGCGCAATGGCAGTTGTACAATTATCGTTTACCGGAGCAACCGGAGCATTGGGAGCCTGCTCGATATTGATACACAGATTGCCGCGGGATACGCCGAAACCGCCCTCCTGGCCGCTCACCCGGATCAGATAAGTGGCGCCTGCCTGCGCAGTAAAATAGGTTGTTTCACCGGTGAATCCATGTTCGTCGCGGTTATTGCAGAGCAGCGCTGCGGGCGCCGGACAACTGCCGGTGAACACCGACACCACATCGTTAAAATCGGCGCGGGTGGTCACTTTGGCCTGTCCGTTGAAAGTCGCCTGCCAGGTGTACCACAGGCCCGCTATACTTTTTTCCGTACAAGAAGCCGGCGGCCCGTCGAAAAGGGCGGTTCGGTTATTGCCTTCCATACAATTGACGCCGGTGAAAATCTCCGTCGCGTTGTCACACAAATCATTGGCAACGCCGGAACCCGTAATTTTCACATTGTCAATTCCAGCCCACCAGCCCCAGTCATTTCCATCTACATATTGAAAAACAACGCGCATTTGCTGATTCCGGTAAGCGGACAGATCGAGCGCCGCGTGAACATATTGTGGGAAATAGGGTCCGCCGACATCTCCGTCCGATTCAATTACCACAAATTCGTCGCCATTGCCGTGTTGCACGATGACGGCAATTCGCTCTTTTACATAGCGTAGAATAACATCAAAATTGAGTTCGTAACGGGCAAAATCCGAGCCGTCAAACCAGGGCGTAGCCAGCCGGACCGTGGAATACGGGGCATCCTGACCGACCAGGTCGTCATCAAAAAAGGCAAAACAACTGCCGTCCATTGATTTACCGCTGCTGTAAGCCTTGGAAGCCGTGTCGACCAGTCCAAAACTCCAGTCTGCATCGCCGGCAACCACTTCGGTTTCCCAATCGGCGGGTTTTTGGCAGTCGTTGAATGTTTCGGCCACCACGTTCGTTCCGTTGCCAAAACCGCGCACCAGTATGTTGTCGACAGCTGCCCACCAGGCATAGCCGCCCGCATCATTATAGCGCAGGACGATGCGGGTTTGTGGCGACTGCGTAATTAAGGAAAGGTCGAATTTCAGGGTAAAATGATCGGAAAGCAGCGCCCCGTTGCGTCTTTGCTGATCGTAATGCGCTATGATTTTTTCCGTCACGCCGTCCGTCACCAACACGTCAAAATACTCTTCGGCTTCATTCCAGTCGCGGTAATGCACATCCATCGTCAATTCGACCGTGCTGTGTTGCGAAGCATCGAAGGCCGGCGACGTAAAACTGATCACATAAGCGGGGGTATTATCGCCCGTGGCATCATCGTCGATAATCAGGCAGCAAGTGCTGTCGATACTTTGACCCAATGCGTCGTTGTTGGTGGAATAACCGACCAACCAAACCGGATTTTGATTGCCGATACTGCTTACCTGCCAGCCGGCTGGTAGTGCGCAGCCATTAAAATCTTCCGAAAAAAGTGTTATCTGTGCCGAAAGTTGGCTTGTAGTGAATAATGAGAGCAATAAAACGACAATCTGCAAGCGCATGAGCAGTGGTTTTGAATTGGGTGCATTTCGAATTGTCGTTGTGGTATATTGACGGGGTAACTTGAAGTAACCCTGTCAATAACTATTGTGCGATACCAAGCGACAATTTGAAATGCACCCTTTTGAGTGATACGTTTCAGGTGTGAAAGGTAGGCATTCCAATAAATTATTACCCTTTCACAACCGAAAAATTTGAGCGCAAAAAAAAATGAGGAATAATATCTTATTTAACACACAGAATCGCGAAATCTTCTTTAATCTTGCTTCGCCTTGAAACTGTCCCCCATCCTGACAACATCACTTTAAAAATATGCCTGCTCACGCCGATCTTACTGAAAAATCACAGCAACAGGTCGCCCTCGCACCTCCGCCCAACAACACTTTGCAGCCGTATGTACCCTCGGCAGCAAAACCATGGAATGCCCTTCGCGTAATGCACCTTTACCGGCGATTAGGTTTCGGCGCTACACTGGAGCAGATTCAGCAAGGGCTGCTCTTGTCCCCCTCCCAATTGGTCGACCAATTGCTCGACACCGCTTTCGACCTCGAAATACCCGCGCCTCCATACTGGGCAGGTTATACCAATGCAGATTACGACGGCAACCAGGATCTGGTAGAGGAACACCGCCGGGAATTGCGCCACCGCTGGCTCAACGATATGTTGTCGGAAGGTATCCGGGCCAAAATGGCCCTGTTCTGGCACAACCATTTTGTCACGGAGCTCAATGTTTATCAATGCAATTCCTATATGTGGAGCTACTATTCCATGCTCCACGAATACGCGTTTGGCAACTTCCGGGTCTTTGTTCGCGAAATGGGTAAAAACCCGGCCATGCTCGACTACCTGAATGGCAACAGTAATATTGTGGGAAACCCCAACGAAAACTACGCCCGCGAGTTGCTGGAATTGTTTACGATGGGCGAAGGCAACGGCTATTCACAGGCAGACATCGTCGAAATGGCCCGCGCACTCACCGGCTGGCAGGCGATGGCTTATCTCTGTACTCCCGCATTTTACAACGCCGATTTACACGACAACCAATCCAAAACGATTTTTGGGCAAACCGGCAATTTCAGTTTCACCACAGCGCATAACCTGATTTTCACGGCCCGGTCGCAGCAGGTTTCAGAATATATCACGACCAAACTGTATAAAAACTTTGTGTATCAACACCCCGACCCGCTGATTATAGCCGGACTGGCTGATACTTTTAAAACGGGAAACTGGGAGATACTGCCGGTATTAAAACAGATGTTCAAAAGTGAACATTTTTTTGAAGAAAAACTCATCAATGCCCGGCTCAAAAACCCGCTGGAATCCATGATTCCGCTGCTCAAAAATGCAGGCGCCACCCCCGCCCAGATATTGCCCGACTGGTGGGATGCCATCGGTTATTGGTCTTATCAGTTAGGACAGGAAATTTTGAATCCGCCGAATGTGGCCGGATGGAAAGGCCACCATACCTGGATCAATGAAAGTACCCTTGCAGCCCGCTGGAATTTCTCTTCCATCACGGCTTATCTGCTGACGCAGGACGATCAAATTCGAGAGAACCTGCGCAATATCGCACTGACACTGACCAACGAAAGCAATGATCCGGCGGTAATCGTACCCACATTAATAGCGTATTTTACAGGTCAGTCACTCGATCCGGTTTACCAGCAAGGGGCTGTTATCAATTTCAAGGCCGGAATTCCCGAGAACTATTTTCAGGATGGTTCCTGGAATTTATACTGGGACGAATCGCCCGATCAGATTGTCAACCTGCTGTTTTATCTGGTGCGAATGCCGGAGTATCAGTTGACTTAAATAGTTATCCGTTATTAGTTATTGGTTATCAGTGTTGATAAACCCATAAACTTATAAACCCCTCAACACCCTCAACAATCTCAACCTTTATCGCTCACCAATCCGTATGTGCGAAAAACATAAACAACCCCGTCCCGGCGCCACACTTGACAACCAGGCGGCCCACGAACAAGATCACCGCCTGTGGTCGCGTCGCGATTTCCTGTCCGCTTCCGGCCTCGTTGGTGCAGGAGGATTATTGTTGGGAAAATTACCGGTACGGGCATTTCAACCCACCCCGCTCATGGCTGCTCTCGCCAACGGCCCCAATGACCGCATCCTCGTATTGATTCGGCTGGATGGTGGCAATGATGGCCTGAATACGGTGATCGAGCGCGGGAATACACACTATTACGACCTTCGGCCCAATATCGCCATACAGGAAAACAACCTCTGGGCTTTGAGCAACGAATACGGTATGCCATTGGCAACCAATGCGTTACAACCATTGTGGCAAGATGAAATGATGAAAATCATTTTAAATGTCGGTTATCCGGAACCCAACTACAGCCACTTCCGCTCTTATGATATTGTCGCCTCTGCCAGCAGTTCGGACGAGGTGGTTAACAGCGGATGGATGGGGCGTTTCCTCGACCATGAATATGCCGCTTTCCTGGATGCTCCGCCAACCGTCCCGCCCGCCCTGCAAATAGGTGTGCAATCCAACCTCGTGTTCAAAGCCGATGCCGCAAACATGGCGCTTGCTGTCAGCAGCCCCGAAGAGTTTTATCAAATTGCCCAGACCGGCCTGCTGTACGACACCAGTACCCTGGGAAATTCGCCGCGAGAACAGGAACTGGCGTACGTTCGCCAAACTGCCAACGCTGCTTTTCGATATGCACAGACGATCAAAGAGGCCTACGCAAGGGGTAAAAACCAGGTAGACTACCCTACCGACAACTACCTGGCCGAACAAATGGCCATTGTGGCGCGCCTGATAAAAGGCAATCTCGGCTCCCGGGTATTTATGGTGGAAATTGGCGGATTCGATACCCACGCAGATCAACTGGAATCGCACCCGATCCTGCTAAACAGACTTTCCACGGCCGTCAAAGCATTTTACGAAGACCTGGCAATTGGCGATAACTCCCTGCAAAACAATGTATTAAGCATGACCTTTTCCGAATTCGGTCGTACCATCTACGAAAATGGCTCGCAGGGCACCGACCACGGCTGGGGAACACCCGTGTTGCTTTTTGGAGGCGAAATCGGCAACGGCCTGACCGGTACTTACCAGGATTTAAGCAACCCCAACCCTTACACCGACCCCGAATTCAGCGTCGATTTTCGCGATATTTACGCGACCATATTGCAGGACTGGATGGGCAATCACCCGGAATTGGTCAATTTTGTCATGGGCCAACAACAAACAACCATCAACGGATTGGTGCCTGCCATCGCTCCAGCCATCGGCGATAACAACAAATGCGCGCTGCTGGGGCACAACCCGCACCCTACCCTCCCAGGTGTCATTGAAATCAAATACGCCATGATGCAAAATGGCCCTGTTCGGGTACAATTGCTCGACGCTGCCGGCCATGTGCTGCGTACCCTCCAAAACGAATACAAAAATATCGGCAGTTACATTTTCAATTTCAGGCCCTCCGATTGGTATGTAGCGCCTGGATATTACCGCTACCGGCTACAGGCCGGCGGACAGGTTTTTCAGCGGGAGATGAAGGTTTGATGGTTGAGGGTTGAGATTGTTGAGGGTTGAGATTGTTGAGGGTTGAGGCTGGTAACTCATGGCCCTCTCAACTCTCAACAATCTCAACCATCAACAATTTCAACCCTCCAACCCTACATTTAATCCAAGATCACAAACCGATTTAACACCCAACCAGATGCAAGAACATCCTCTGCTCATTGCTTTTGCGCAGCTCATTGGAGACTTTTTCCACAGCGCCGCAAACGAACACCCCCTGCGTGAAACCCTGCTTCGCCGACTTGCCCAGGCCCTGTTACAAGGCCAGACGAGCAATTTTATGCGCGACACCTTTCAGTTTGAAAGAATCCGACACTACAATACCCAGTACCTGGGCGCGGGGGATCGCGATTACCTGAACAGGATCCTGGGTGAAGAGCAGCAGGCAATACTTCCGGGACAAACCCAAATAAAGGTTTTCCTGAGAGAAATGCCGGCCCGGGCTACCTACCTGCGCAGCAGCATACCCAACTGGGCGCGGTCAGCCGCATTGTCGGATAGTATCGGCCCCGTCCTCAACCGCGATGGCAGGCGGTTCTGGCTGGATATTTATACGGTTGTCCCTGACATAAAGGCTATCGGATTTGTCAATACCAGCCGCCCGGCGCTCCTGTTATGCCCCGACACGCCATTGGTCATTAATACTTCACTCGTCAGCACCCTGACCATCGAAGCAGGCACGATCTGGGTACAGGCAAGAATGTTCGTTCCCGGCGCTGATGAAAAATTGTACTGCGGACTGCTGATCGAATCGGCAGAGGTTACTTTTCCGGGCGTCAAAGGTCAATACACCCACGGTCGCATCATTATGCGCGCCGGAAGTTTCGCCACACTCCGCGTGCGGCTCCGCTCACCGGAAATGATTGTGCCGGATGATGTTGCCCAGGGCGCCGATGCGCGTGTTGCCCAATACCGGCATCCGGAAGGTTTTGAACTTCGGCTGCACCAAAGCATCCCCGGGCTTACATCCGTAGCGGGAGCGGGTTGGAATATCTATGGTGAGGAGAAAAATTTTGAATGGACGCAAGGCCCCAGCACGTTCAACTACCTATTTAGCGCCGTTTCCGTTCCAATGAACCCGGATTTGAACGATTTGAATATCGTACAATCCTTGTCGCCCGTATTAAATGTTTCCGGTTCAACAACCATCGAAAATGCAGCCTGGTTGATGCCCGCCGCTGAAATGGGCTGGCCTTTATCGGCAGAAGGCGCAGGTATGTTGTCCGTGCGGACGGAAAAAGGACTGCTTGCGCGCTGCGCCGGATTGCTGGATGTCAACCAGGCATCCACGGCGCCCCTACGCATCAACCGGTGCTGGGTAAATGCCGCCGCTGGTCAGATACAGATTATTGCTTTGGAAACGGCTACGGAGTTTGCAACCCAAACCCTCCGGCTTTGGCAGGACAACCAGGCCCGCTGGAATGACATACAGTTAAAATATCCCGGTATATTCCCGTTCATTTACCAGAGCAACGCCGCCGGCACAGAGGCCATTGTGTCGATTACCAATTGTGAAGGCAAACTCGACCGGCCCGTCGGCGCCGATCAGCAACCGTTTAATCTTCAGACAAAAACCTCCATCTACCTTCGCTCTTACGGCCCACTGAGCGACTACACCCTGCTGTACGATGAAAATGTCATTCAGGATAATCAAGATCCGAATGATCCGGCGGGGGCTGCAGGGGAACTCACTTTTCAGAGCCGGGCTATTGCGCTCAACAATGCCCTGCTGACCGTTTCTCCGATCAATGCGTTTTTGCTGAGCGGCGAGTTGTCTCCACAGGCTGATACATTCATTGAAAGCAGTCTGCTCTACGCCTTTGCTTTGGTTGGATACCTGCCGGCTCTGCCCGACCCTTACGCTGCCGATACGGGCGTTTTTAAATGGATGCATATCGAATTGGAAGGAAGGGAGGGCGTTTACCGGCTCAACAATATCCAGCGGCTGTTGATCGGTTCGCTGCACTGGCAGGCAGCCGAAGCACCGGGGACCCGCTTCATCTTCGGCGACATTGCGGACATGGAAGCGAACCTGTATATCCACATGAATCCCATGCTCGATCTGCAAAGGTCGCTCAACGATCAATACAATACGCGTGCTGACCGCGCAGCGAAGGCAGCCACCCGGTTCAGCCGGCATTCGGGCGTCAATTTCGGCGGTCGCGAGTGGCTCGAAGAATACGATGTAAACATTCGGGTGAACGATGTTTACCGGAACCACCATTTTTTCAGCCTGCTGGATGTCAGTACGGCTGCCGACTGGATGGGCGTAAATGTGGGATACCTCGACGAGCAATTCATTTTTGAACGCCGTTTTGAAGTAGTAACAGACCAAAACCCGCTTTCTGCCGATGGCATGGATGTGGTGGCTACGGGAAGGCTCGTGCGCCTTTTTACCGTTCCACAAATCAGTTGGGAACCCGTGCTCAATAAAACGAAAGCCACCAATGCTGCGAACGACCCGCCGGAGGGCCTGCTGTTGTTTAAAGACGACGGACCACCCACAATCATGGGGAATACCGGCAGTAATACGGTGCCCATCGCGCCTTTGCCGGTAGCGGAATACCTCGAACAAGGCTACCAAAACAACCCGGATTTTAAAGCATGGAGTTTCTTTACCCTGCCATTCGGCATGCTGGGTATTGCGCGCTACAACCAGGAATTAATGATCGGCGACGACCCGCAAATCAAACCCGGCGCCCGCATCGAACGACTTCAAAAAACTTTTGACGGTGGCATCCAGACCAGCCTGCAAATCAGCACCACCGGATACCTGCACCCACAGGGCAATCGAAACTTTGAGGGCATGACGATGCAGTTGTACAACCTGCGCGGGCCGATGGGAGACGAGTTGGGCCGAAGTATCCTTTCGGCTATGGTGACCGAGATTTTCAACCGCGAGTTCGGGCCGAATGCAGGCATGCTGCGCCAGCGCGGTGTGCCGGTGGAACGGTATGATTTCAGCGGTTACGGCGCCAACTTATTTAGCCACTGGCTGAACCCGGACGCCAGAATCGCTCAAACTTCTCAGGCAAAATTCGATGTATGGCGCGGCCGCACCGCCCACGAGGTCATCCAGGTGCGAAGCATCATCTATCCCTGGGGCATCAAGGTCGTGCGCACCATTACCATGTTCCGCAACAATGCCGGGCTGGTTTACCGCATCGACAGCGGCTGGCGTGCCGAGAGCGACGGCGTTTATGATTTCAAAACCATTGTAAAAGACAAACTGAACAACGAACAACTCGAAACCAACGGTTTTGCTTTTCACGCCGGGATTGTCAAAGGCGTATTCAATGTGCGGAATATTGTGGAAAGCGAAGACCTGGCGCCGTTTACAAGAACCTGGTTTAAAACCACCGGATACTACATCGACGAAAACGACGGACTGGCAGCAAAAGCAGCGCCGGGCGGCAAATTGCTGGATGTGGAACTGGTTCCGGTTTATTTTGATGCCGATGTGCAGATAGACGGCATCATTCAGGGCGGTACAAACGGAAAAACACCCTCCAAACGGATGCTGGGCTACCTGCAAATCGCACCGAGAGGTATTCCCATTTCACCCGAATTATTCAGGGAACTGCTGTTGCTGCAAAACGGTCTGGGCGGCCCGGTGGATTGCCTGATCGATATCGGTGAAAGCGGTCAGACCATGCGTTTGAGCAGGGTGGAAATACAACCCTCTTTGAATGCCGGAAACATTGTTTTTGTGTCAACTCCGAGGGGAACACCCATTTTGCCCAAAGACGGCAGTTGGAGCGTGGTGGCGCATAAAAAATCGACCGCAGAAGTGCTGCCCATCAGCAATACGGTAGTGCCCTTGATCCAGCGCGGCCTGCACCCTATGGCCAACAACAACAATCCTCTGGAACTCGCCAATCCTGCCGACTTGTTCACCCTGAACCACGAAGACAGGGCCACGCAATACGCGTTTTTGCAAAATACGGATACCCAGAAAGTGTTGTTCCGAAACCCCTGGTTTCAGCAGGGGCAACAAAAACTGCAAAGTTCAAAACCGGACCTGGCCGACGCATACCGCCTGCTCAACAGCAAAGGTATTTTCCCGAAACTGATCAACCTGCCACGGCTCGACTTCAACGACTTCGACCTCAATATCAATGAAGCGGGTTACAAACTGTTGCATAAAATCAACCCCGAACAGCTGCTGGAGCAGGTACTTCCGGAGGGGCCTGAATATTTTATCAACGAAAAAGACATCAAAATATACGTCGAATACGCCAATAAAGACATCAAAGGCGTGAAAAACGGCGACGGCACTGTCAATTTCGATCTCGACAGCGCAGCCCGCAAATGGACCAACAAACTCAACGACATCACCATTGTGGTCGACCTGCTGGATATGAAACGCCTGTTTCTGATCCGGGGAAAATTTGACACCGAAAAAGGTAAAGCGCCCGCTTTAACCGGGCCTCAACTGGAGTTCGGCGAAGCGCTCCAACCCGTGTACGACATCCTGCAAATACTGCTGGCGTTGAACGGGCAGGACTACGCCGGCGCTTTGACCAAGGGTTTAAAAGTGGCCATGAGCAACAGTCCGAACAACTGGGAATACAAATTCCAGGCAGACAAGGAAATTCCGGTATTGCGTTTCCCGCCGCCCGTTGCCGACAGTCCGGTGGCGCCGTTGCGGCTGGAAGCCTACCTGAAACTCGGCTGTTACTTCAACGTAGGCATGCCCTACCCGGAAGGCGGATCGCCCATGCCGAGCGCCGGTGGTTACATCGAATTCGGCGGCAAACTCAGCGTGATGTGCCTCTCCGTCGCCGCAGCCACCGTTTATGCCGTGGGCAATGTCGCGCTTCGCATCAGCGCCGACACGGTGCGCGGTCCGGGTTTGTACATGAAAATTGGCTTCGGCGTGGAATTGGTGGTCGGCTTACCTGTCATCGGCAATGTGAGCGTGTATTTCGCTGCCGGTGTTGAAATTTCCATCGATACCAGAATCATTGTCGTCGGCGCCTTTATCCTGTTCCGGGGAAGGGCCGAACTGATCGGCGGATTAGTGACCATTCAAATCCAGATAGAAGCAGCCGGTAAAGTGAGGCGCGACCTGCTGACTAACCGAACAGATTGTATCGCACAAGTGACGTTCAGCCTCGACATCAGTATTTTCCTCGTGATCAACATCAGTTTTTCCAAAAGTTTCCAGGAAAACCGTCAAATCGCTTAACCCAAAACCAAACTTGTCATGGAAGCAAAACTCAGCATATTGACCTTTCCACAACGCATTGAAAACGACCGGCTCTATTTCAATGTGTTGATTATTCCGCGCAATTTCAGCCCCTTGCTCGACGACCCGATTCAGGCGCTTTCACCTGCCTGGGTCAACGCGACGCTCAGCCTGCGCGCCCAAATACTGGCCTCTTTAAACGAATATCCGCGACTCGACCTCGTGCCCGATGTTAGCGAACTGCTGCACGCTACACCTGCCGGCGCCGACGCAAGCGAAATTTTTAATACTCTCGCGCTGCGTTTCGATATCAGCAGCACCGCCACCGCCGAAGCGCCCGAAAAACACCATTACGCCCGAAAATATTTGCCGCAGAGTTACCGGGAAGCCTTTCATTTTACCAAACCACGCACCGATCGCGCAGCCATAGACGATAGTTACGCCTGCGCCATCGACAAGGAAAAAGAACCGGATCCGCTGTTTCAACCCGACAACGACCAGGTCAGTTGGGGTCAGGTGTTCGCTTTTTGCCTGCGACAGCCGGCGATAGCCAAAAAATGTGGTTTTATCCACGAGGCGTTTGTCGACCTGACGCCCGGTTTGCTGGAAAACGGCGGCTGGCTGTACCTCGATTTTGCGGATGGTTCGGATTACAAGTTCGCCGATTTGACCCTGGTGAAACGGTATGCGGCGCGCCTGCCTAAAATTCCTGCGGGAACAAACCGGCATTTGTTTGCAGCCGTGCAGTTTCCTGTTCGGCATGACGCCGTGAGCCTCCCGCCCGACAACCCCGAATTGCCGTCCGTGTACGACGAATTATTGCTGGAAGCCAGCATTTACGACGACGGTTTTGCCAAAATCGTGCACGCCCAACAGCCGGTCAGCGACCACATGCTCAAGGAAGTTCGCGACCCGGAATTTCCGGTCACCAGTGATTCCGGCATCCGCCTCGGTTGGGACGACGAGCAGTTGCTGATCTGGATGAACCGCCAGTTGGAAGAAGATGCCAAAAAACCCGGCAGTCTGCAACGCGTGGATGCGCCGATGGGGATCATCGGCTACCGCATCGACGCAAGAGAACTAAGTCCAGACCCGGATAACCCGAACCCCTGGATTTCGCTGTGCCAGGTGCGCAACAAAGCCGACCTGTCGCTGGGCGCAGCACTCATCGACACCGTGGATGCTGAACGTGAATTGGGTGTCGAGGTCTACCCCGCTATTCCCGACGGTCGCAAAAACAAACATTTCTGGTTGCCTGCATATTTTGCCTATTGGACGGGCAAAAGCCTCGTGCTGCAAGACGAAGAGGCCATCGACCTGTACCGGAAAGACCAGAATGAACTGGAAGGCGGGATGCAAAAGGCCACCAAAAACGCTGCGTATGCCCCCGTCGGTCTCGAAGCCATCCCGTTGCAATACGGCAGGCAATACCAGTTCAGAACGCGCCTGGCCGATATGACGGGCGGCGGCCCGCTTCCTACCGAAGTGCCGGTGTACGACGCGGAAGCGCCCGTGGCGACCCACCATTTCAAACGCCACGCCATCCCGCAAACCGTGCGCATTCAAAATGTATTGCCGGAAACAGACGGCGCCTATTTTGAAGGAAATCAATTGGTTGTGCAAAGGCCGCTGCTCGGATACCCCAGTGTTTTGTTCACCGGCGCATACCCCGACGCCCTGGATCTGCTCAAGGCGGATTTCGATGCGGCAGCAGGCAAACGCGACATCGGCATTGCCGATCCGGATGTCGACCGGCTGGAAATTGAAGTGGCTGTTCGCTCTCTGGACATGGACACGACGATTTCAAAGCACCACCCGCAGGACAACTACGCCGTACTGTACACGACCACCCGGGCATTTCCTGCTGATTTAAACGGCGAACTGAACTTGTCGCTCACTTTTGTGGATCGCCCCGTTATTCATTTTAACGGCTCCAACAACCTGCAACTGCTTGGCTTGTCTGACAATGGGGACCTGATTGACGATTTACAGGAACTGGTTCTGCCCTCCAACCGCGATATTCAGATTACCCTGCGGGCCAGGTGCAGCGAAAAAAACGATTATTACGCCGATAACGAAACACTGGTTGGAATGCGTTCCCGGATATTGACCCGCCGTGCCCCAAGTGTTGAAACCAACTTTTTCAAAGCAACCGGCGTACAAACCATGATCCGGGGCATTTACCTGCGCCGCCCCGAAGAGCAGAAAGTAAAGGCCAACGTCAAACACATTTATGTTGGAATAAAAGCCGCACCCGACCAGCAACCCGCACTCATCGAGCGCCTGGCAAAAGCCATCGACGTGGAAAACAAAGGCATGTCTTTGCTGGGAAAAATGGGTCAGCGCTGGCAATTCGGCGCTGCCCGGGCCATACGGCATACCCTTTCACCCGATAACACCAGCATCACCATTGCGACCGAAGATGATCTGGTGAACCACTGGCTAGTCCCAATTACCCTATTGATCGACCGCGACTGGTCCTGGGATGGCATTCAGCCTGTGAGTATCGATATTTACCGGAGAAAGAAGTTCGCTTTAGCCGATGACTGGGAACCGGAAACCCTGGTAGGCGATATCGAGTTGAAAAAAGCGATCAATATCCAGGCGATTGTACAGGCGGATCGCACCCAGACTTTCCTGTGTTTTATCGATGCCGTGGAGCCGAAATCCAGCGATCCGGCTCTATTTCCCGATGAAATTCAAGTGGAATACCGCATACAGCCCAATTTCAAATCGGATAACCCGGAACTGGCAGTGGATGAGCCGCTTATGCTCCCACTGCACCTGCCCATCACTACCCCACCCGCTCAGATGCCGAACATTGTCAGTGCAGGCATGGCGCTGAGCCGTTATGCGCGGGATGCCTCCTACGCTAATACGGAAGTGCGGCAGCGGTACCTCTGGGTGGAGTTTGAAGCGCCTTTGCAGAATCCGCGGGACGCCTATTTCGGGCGGATCACGGCCTATACGCCCGACCCTTTGCTGGCGGAATGGACGGAAGACTGGATGAAACCCAGAATCGAGCCGCCCCTGAGCATCGAACCGGAACTGGTGCGGATCATCAGTCCCGGCCACAGCGACAACCAATCGGGGCTGAATGCCATGCAGCAGCTTATTCCGGCCACAGACAGTCAGCGGCATTTCCTGGTGCCTTTGCCGCCCGGTCTGCACCCGGAATCTCCCGAATTGTTCGGCTTTTTTACCTACGAATTCCGGGTCGGACACCGCGACGGCTGGAGTACCGCACAGGGCAGGTTTGGCCGGGCGCTGAGTTACCAGGGCGTACAACATCCTTATCCGCAACTGATTGCATCCCCTGACCGCGACGAAAACCGTATCCGGGTATCGGCGCCACACGCCGAAGCGGTATTCGATGGCCGAAGGCTGACTGCCCGGCCTGTCCGAACCCAGATGTGGGCCTTGTTGTATGCCCAGGTGCGCATGGCCGATGACAGCGACAACCGCAATATTCTGCTGAACGACCGACTGATGCGCACCGCGCCGGAAAATATACTGGTTCCAGCCGGCGCTGCCTTGCACCTGGCGCCTGCAACAAACGATGCACCCAAACAGTCTGTGGCGGCATGGAGCAACGCTGAAATCAGCACGTTGCTCAAAAACTACGGCTTGCCCGCAGACAGCCCGCTCAGCGTTTTATGCGTGGAAATGATGCCTACGACGGAACATTTTCTGATGCACAGCGAATTTGTGCAAACCCATCAATACCTGGCGAATGCCGCGAATGATCCGGGAGTAGCGCTCG
>JALHMA010000042.1 GCA_022844265.1 Saprospiraceae bacterium
GGCGGATGCCTGCAATCGGAATTTATCATGGACTTTCAAAACGCCATGATCCAGCCACAGCAGGGCGAAATAGCCACAGCGCACTTTTTACCGGGATTCAGCGAGCAGCATATTCCTTTCCAAAGCCTGCGGGATAATTATACCGGCGGGTTCAGTTTTCAGGTTCCCTGGAAATTAATGCTGCCCAAACGAATCGGATAATAACACGCTTCCATAATCCGAAACCGCTTTCAGTTATGACAAATACCATCGGCAATAACAAAAAGCAATCATTACAATTATGGAAGAATCAACGAACCGAAAATCCGCAACAACCAAAAAGAAAATTGTGGTACTCGGCGGCGGGCTGAGCGGGTTGAGTGCAGCGCACGAGCTGACCAATTACGAAGGATGGGATGATCTGTATGATGTCACGCTCTACCAGTTCGGGTGGCAGTTGGGCGGAAAATGCAAAACCGGAAGGGGGAAAATGGAACGTATTGAAGAACACGGTATCCATATTTTTCTGGGTTTTTACAACAATGCCATGCGGATGATCCGGGAATCGTATGCGGAATGGGAAAAATTCAGGAATATAAAAGACAACACGCCCTTCCTCACCTGGGAAAGTCTTTTTCACAAGCAGTCCTCCATTATGCTGCCCTTTTTCTCCAGTAAGCAGAATAAGTGGGAAAACTTTACCCTGATTTTTCCGGAAAACAATGAAATTCCAGGCATAGGTGGAGCGCCCACCGAACAGGAAAATATCAAAAAAATGCTCCTGGTGGGCATTGAATTGCTGTTAGGATCGCCTTATCAGCAACCCAAAGGTTGTATCGGCAGGATCAGAAGCGCGCTGATGCGCTGGTTTTGGCCGAAAGAGGCCAAGGACGTCGTCCGCGACCTCAGCTTTACCGAGGCCTCGCACAAGCAGCCGGCCTGGTGGGGAGATTTGAAAGCGGAGGTAAAAAAACACCACGGCAGTTCGGGGCATCCCGAGCACGTGCAGTTTTTGCACCACGCCAAAAAATTAGTTGAAGACTTGCCCACAAGTGAAGAACATGCGGCGTCCATAGCGCAAAGCCTCGGCGCTACCGGTCATCCGCACGAAAAAATTGCCCACCTGATCTTCGGATTTTTATCCGGCGTGGAAAAAACAATCGCCCCTTTTCTCGGTTCCGATTCCCGCCTCGAAACAGTCTGGATGTTCATGCAGGTGGGGTATTACAACTACCTCGGGCTTCAGTCCATCTACAATCCGAACACCGGAACGCACGACTTTGAATCCATCAACCACCTCGATTACCGCGAGTGGCTCAGCCAGCTCGGCGCACCGGAAGATGTAGTGTGGTCGGCGCCTGTGAAAGATATTTACACCCTCGTTTTTGCCTATCCGGCCAATGGCGACACCACCCTGCCCGGACGTATTGCTGCCGGCACGGCCCTCATGGGCGCTATGCTGATTATCCTCGGATACAAAGGCGCCGTGATGTACCGCTTCAAAGGCGGGACCGCCGATGTGGTCGTCTCCACCATTTATGAGGTGCTGAAAGCGCGCGGGGTGAAATTCAAATTTTTCCACCAGGTCGAAAAAATAGACTATTCGGACGGCGATGAAATTGAAAAAATAACCATCGGCGAGCAGATACGTATGAAAATGCCCGGTGCGGAGTTTCAGGCCACCAAGTTGATCAAAGGGCTTTTCTGCTGGGCTTCCCATCCTTTCTGGAAATGGAAGGAATTGGCCGATCAGGTACACCCGGAAGACCTCGCGGAATTGCAAAATGGCGACGTCAACCTCAATTCCGCCTGGTCGGGCTGGAAAAACTGCGAGGTGCACACCCTCGAAAAAGGAAAGGACTTCGATCAGGCCGTCCTCGCCATTTCCGTGGCGGCGCTTAAGGATATTTGTTCCGACATCATTGACAAACGAAAGGAGTGGAAAGAGATGGTCGACAATGTCCAGACCATTCAGACCCAGGGCGTCCAGTTGTGGGTGAAAAAAAGCCTGGCTGAGCTCGGTATGGATCTTCCCGCACTGGGTATGAAAGCCGACGACATGCCGATCCTGGACACTTTCGCCAACCCGATCAACTCGTACGCCGACATGACGGAATTGTTGAAATGGGAAGACTGGACAGTGGCCGACACGCCGAAAAGCCTCGCTTATTTCTGCGGCCCGTTTTCCGAAAACAGTCCGATTCCTCCATATACGGACACCGATTTTCCCAGACGCCAGCAGGAACGGGTGAAGGAAATGACAACGCAATGGCTGCAAGACAATGCGGGATTCCTCTGGCCCGGCGCCGTTACCAACGAAAATCCGGCCGGATTTGACCTGGATTTATTGGCCGACCCGACCGGAAAATCCAATGCCACCGGACTGGAAAAACTGAACGAACAATTCTATTCCGCCAATATCGACCCTACGGAACGCTATGTGCTCTCGCTGCCGGGTTCGGGTAAATTCCGCCGAAAAACAGACCAAAGCGGGTATAAAAACCTGTTTTTTGCAGGCGACTGGATCGATACGGGCTACAATATGGGTTGTGCGGAAGTCGCTATTATGTCGGGACTGATGGCTGCCCAGGCTTTGCGCAAAAATGAATACGGATTAAGCGACCACCAGCCGATTATTAAAGATTTGAATTTTTCTAACGATTGATGAAATCATTGCACCGCCCCATCACCATCGCAGGCGCCGGGGTATCCGGTCTTACTGCTGCGATCAACCTCGCCAAAGCGGGTGTGGAAGTTGATGTGTATGAACGCAAAAAGGAGATCGGAGGCCGCTTTCTCGGGGACTGGCAGGGGCTGGAAAACTGGACGACAGCGGAAACGGTGCAATCCAGTTTGTCGGATATGCAGATCGATATAAACTTCGATTGCCATGCCATGCCGCCGCTGTTGCTCACCGACGGGGGGGCGCTGCAACTGCGCTGTTCGTTTCAACGCCCGGTGTGCTACCTCGTGAAAAGAGGCCCCGCGCCCGGCACCCTCGATCAGGGCCTGAAAGCGCAGGCCCTCGCGGCAGGTGTGCGGCTCCATCTCGGGCAGGCCATCGAACCCGAACAGGCAGATATCATCGCGACCGGCCCCAATTCCCGGGAGGTGTTTGCCGTCGATAAAGGCATCGTGTGGCATACACAATTGCCCGATATGGCCATATTTTTGGTCAATGAATCGGCGGCGTATAAAGGTTATGCCTACCTCCTGATCTCCGGTGGTTATGCCTGCCTGTGTACGGTGCTGTTCGACCGCTTTCAGGCGGTCAATGAATGCCTCGAAAAGGCAAAATCCATGATCGGAGATTTGGTCGATCTGGATATCCGGGCGCCGCGTTTTGTCGGCGGACTCGGCAGTATTGCACTCGAAACGGCATTCATGCGGGGCAAAAGTTTGCTGGTGGGAGAAGCGGCGGGTATCCAGGATTTTTTGTGGGGTTTTGGTATCCGCACAGCTATGCAATCGGGTTATCTTGCTGCTCAAAGTATTTTACAAAGCACCGATTATCCCGAAATGGCTCAAAAAGCCTTTCACCCCAGGATAAAATCAGGCATCGTCACACGTTTTTTATACGATAAAGCAGGCAGTTGGCCATCCGGGTATAAAATAATGGGACAATTAGCGGGCAACCGGCCCGATCCCGGACGTTTTTTCCAGCGTGCTTATAAAATGACCATAATCCATCAATTTATTTATCCCCTCGCCCGATGGTCTATGCAGAGAAAGTATCCAAAACTTAGACTCTGAATACAGATGACTCATGTTTTTCTAAAGGACTATTGCCATGCCAGGAATATTCAGTACACTGCCGGAATACACCGCGTCCACCCAGTTGAATTTAGTGAAGCGGGGTTCCAACTTCACTGTTTATGAATTTATCGACCCGAAAGACGGTCGTCGTTATTTGCTTAAAACGATTTCAAAAAACAATTTTGACCCCAAATGCAGGCTGCACCTCAATACCGAGTTTGACATTTTACAACACTTAAAAGAAACAGGCAGTGCCAGAAAAGTATTGGAAAAAACAGAATACGAAGGCACGCCGGCACTGATACTCGAATATATTGAGGGCAAGCCGCTGGATGAAGCGTATCGCTTGCCCATGTCGGTGCGCGATTTTTTAAAAGTAGCGCCTGCCCTGGCAAAAGCGGTAGGCGAGCTGCACCAGCAAAAAGTGATTCACAAGGATATTCAACCCGCCAATATCATGGTGGAGCAACAAAACGGGGCCATCCGAATGATTGATTTCGGGATTGCCACCAGGCTGTCCTCTGAAAACAACACCATGCGCAGCCTGCGGCTTTTGGAAGGACACCTGAGTTACATTGCGCCGGAGCAAACCGGCAGGATGAACCGGCTGCTCGACTACCGGGCTGATTTGTACAGCCTCGGAATTGTTTTTTATGAAATGCTGACGGGTAAATGCCCTTTTGAAAGCCTCGATCCGTTAACATTGATTCACAGCCACATTGCAGTAGCGCCCGATTTGAGCGGCATTCCGGAGCCTTTGAGGGATATATTAGCCAAATTACTGGAAAAAAATGCCGACGACCGCTACCAGTCGGCCTTCGGCTTGCTGTACGACCTGGAACAATGCGCCGAACAATTCTCTGCCAATGGCGCCATTACGTCTTTCCCGCTTGCTCAGAAAGACTACTCCCACCATTTTCATTTGTCTCAAAAACTGTACGGGCGGACGGAGGAGATCAACAGCCTGATTAACTATTTCAACAAAATCACGCAGGGAGGCAGCCATTTACTGCTGGTGTCGGGTTATTCAGGCATCGGCAAATCGGCATTGGTGCATGAAATCCATAAACCGATCACCGAAAAGGGTGGGTTTTTTATTTCGGGAAAATACGATCAGTACCAGCGCAACATCCCGTATTTCGCCTTCCTCAAGGCGTTTGAAGGATTGATTCAGCAGCTGCTGACCGAAAAAGACGAGCGCAGGGCATTGTGGAAAGACCAGCTGCTGAGCGCTTTGGCCAGCAACGGCCAGATTATGATCGACGTCATTCCGGAACTGGAATTACTGATCGGCCCGCAACCGCCCGTAGCCGCCTTGCTGCCTACCGAAGCGCAAAACCGATTTTTTAATACATTCCTGAATTTTATCGGGGTATTTGCGCAAAAAGAATGCCCTTTGGTGCTTTTTCTGGATGATTTGCAGTGGGCCGATGCCGCCAGCCTGAAATTATTGAGCAACCTGCTGCTCGAAGACCGGGTGCAACATTTGCTGGTCATCGGCGCTTACCGCGACAATGAGGTGACCGCTACCAGCCCCCTGATGCTGACTTTATCGGAACTCGGCAAAGAAAGCGCCGATATTTCAATTATTCAGTTGCAACCGCTTCCCCTGTTGGAGGTAAAACAATTGGTAGCCGATTCGCTGCGCTGCCAGGAGGCAGAGAGTGAGGACCTGAGCGGACTTGTTTTTAATAAAACAGCCGGAAACCCGTTTTTTCTGACGCAGTTTCTGGCAAAATTGCACGAGGATGGACTTGTACAGTTTGATTTTTCCCATTTCCGCTGGCAGTGGGACACATCGGCCATCCGCGCGCAAAAAGTATCGGATAATGTGGTCGACCTGATGACCCGAAAAATATTGCAACTGCCGGCAAGCACTTCCAACCTGTTGCAGGTGGCCGCCTGCGTAGGGGCCTCTTTCGATCTGCTTACGCTGGCCGCCGCTGCCGGTTTGCCGGAACAGGAAGTCGCGCGCGATCTGTGGCCGGGCATCCGGGAAGGCCTTACCCCGCCGCTCGATGATAATTACCGCGCTTTTCAGTCGGAAGCAGCGGAGATCGACCTGGGCGCTTTCGGATTGACGGACATCAATCCGCGATACCGGTTTTTGCACGACCGGATTCAACAGGCCGCTTACAGTATGATTCCGGAAAAGGAACGGCCCAAAATGCACCTGCACATCGGAAAACTGTTGCTCCGGGAAATGTCGCCGGGAATGTTAGACGACCGCCTGTTCGATGTGGTGAACCACCTGAGCCTTGGCAGGCGCCTGATTGCAGAGACCGCTCAAAAAGTGGAGTACGCCGAACTTTTTCTGTTGGCAGGGAAAAAAGCAAAAGCCTCTACCGCCCATGCCTCCGCAGCCGACTACCTGTCCTATGGCATAGAACTGCTGGGCGATTTGAACTGGACGAGCGACTATTACCAACTGAGTTACGACCTGCATTTTGAGCGGGCGGAAGCGCTGTACCTCTCCGTTCAACATGCCGAAGCGGAAAAAGTGCTGGGTACGATACTCAGCAATACTACCCTGCGGGGTGACCTGGCCAAAGTACACTTGCTGAAAGGTGTGCTCTACACCAATATCGGCCAGTTGATGGATGCTTTCAACGCTTGCAAGGAAGGGCTTGGACTGTACGGGATTGAAGTGCCTGCTAGCGTTACGCCGGAAATGATCGGACAGGGGCTGGGCGAAATCGAAGCGCTCCGCGCAGGCCGCCCGATCGATGAACTGACCGAATTGCCGCTGCTGACCGACCCCGACGGGTATATGCGTACCCTGCTGCTGTCTGTCATTGCCACACCCGCTTATTTTTTGTACAACGATACAATATGGGTCTGGGTCATCATGCAATTGGTCAAACTCTCCATGAAGGATGGCAATTCCGATATTTCCGACCTCGGGTATTCGGCTTTCGGGGTTTTGGTAGCGCATGGCATCGGCGATTACCCCAACGGATATGCTTATGGAAAACTGTCGGTGGAACTCAATAAGAAGTTTAACAAGGTTGAAAACCGCGCCAAGGTGAACCTGATTTTCGGTCAAATGATTTCGCACTGGCGCGTACACTACAAGCAAAGTATGCCGCTTGCCGTGGAGGGATTTCAGTACGGGCAGGAAACTGGCGACCTGATCTATGCCGGATACAATGCCTACTCTTTGATGTGGACCCATTTTGTAATCGGCAGACCACTACAGGAAGTGGCGAATGAATGCCAGAAATTCCGTCCGTTTTTTGCGCGTACCAGGGATTTGCTGGGGCAGGGGATTCTCGTATTGCAAAGGCTCTCAGAAGCCCTCCGGGGACTTACCACCAGCCCGACCAGTCTGGAAAATGAAGGTTTGAGCGAGGCCGAACTGACGGCGCCCATTCTGGATTATGCGCTGAAACTGCCTATCCATGTCTATTATTTATCCAAAATACGCCTGTATTACCTTTTCGGCGAGTCGGAAAAGGCACTGGAATTAGTGGCGCCCGCCCAGGCCGTTGCCTACGCATCCACCGGCTATGTGTATTACTCCGATCTGAATTTTTTGCACGCGCTGGTATTGCTGGATATCGCCGCCAAATCCGATGAAACCGAACGCGCCGTGTTGCTGGAAACAGTCGTGCAGAATCAGGTGCAGATGAAAACCTGGGCCGATAATGCGCCGGATAATTTTCAGCATAAATACCACCTGATTGAAGCAGGTTTAAAGTCGTTTCAAGCAGACAATAGAAGCACGTCAGACGAATACGACGAAACCATCCGCTTAGCCAATATTAACGGTTTTTTGCACGATGAAGCGCTTGCCAACGAACTGGCCGGCAAATTCTTTCTGGGCATCGGAAAACCAAAACTGGCACGTCCTTATTTGCAGGATGCCTTTGCGTTGTATTTAAAATGGGGGGCTGTTACAAAAGCCAACCAACTCAAAACATTGTACCCCGATCACATTACGGAGGTGGTTCGCCGGGGCGGAACGCATATCGGCACGGGTAAAAACACCCAGGGCGAATCCTCTGAAGCCCTGGACCTGTATTCTATCGTCAAGGCCTACACCGCTATCTCCAGCGAAGTGGAAATCGACAAACTCCTGCGCCGGATGATTACCCTGATCGTTCAAAATGCGGGCGCGCAACGCGCTGTCCTGCTGCGTGTCGACGACGACCATGGTACGCTGACGGTGGTGGCAGAAGGCAACACGGAAGCGCAAACCCTGTACCTACAATCCGAACAAATTCCACTTGCCGAGGCCGATCATATTCTGTCTGTTGAAGTGGCGCAGTATGTGCTGCTAACCAAAGAGGAGGTGGTGCTCGACAAGGCTGTTCGCGACGACCGCTTCGGGCAAACCGCTTACATTAAAAATAAACGCCCGAAATCGGTACTCAGCCTTCCCATCATGCACCAGGGTAAAATGCTGGGCCTCATTTACATGGAAAATAACCTGATCGATTCCGCTTTTACCTCCGATCGTGTGGAGGTGGTGCAACTGCTGTCGGCCCAAATGGCCGTTTCCATCGAAAATGCCCTGCTGTACCGCAACCTGGAAGAAAAAGTACAGGAACGCACCCGGATCATCAAACAACAGAAGGAAGTAATTGAAATAGAAAAGCAAAAATCGGAGAATCTCCTGTTTAATATTCTTCCGGTCAGTATTGCCGAAGAATTGCGGGACAACGGTTTTGCCACGCCCAAATCATTCGATAGCGTCACCGTTTTATTCACCGATTTTTCAGGATTCACGCAGGTGGCTGCCCGCATTACGCCGAAAGAACTCATCAAAATCCTCAATGAGTGTTTCAGCGCTTTCGATGAAATTGTGATGCGCAACAACCTGGAACCGATCAAAACCATCGGCGATGCCTACATGTGCGCGGGCGGGGTGCCCGACGCCAACCGCTCCCATGCCTTCGATGCCGTAAAAGCAGGGCTGGAAATCCGGGCATTTGTACAGGGCTGGAACGAACGCCGCATGGCCAAAGGTGATCCGGCCCTCGATCTCCGTATCGGCATCCACACAGGGCCCGTAGTGGCCGGGGTAGTGGGCATCCGCAAATTTGCTTACGACATCTGGGGCGATGCGGTCAACGTGGCCGCCCGTATGGAAAGCAGCGGAGAAGCCGGGAAAATCAACATCTCCGGCGGTACCTATGATCTTGTAAAAGACCAGTTTGTTTGTGTCCACCGCGGCAAAATAGAAGCCAAGAACAAAGGAATGGTGGATATGTATTTTGTCACATCCAGGAAGTAAGGGTGTATTTCAAATGGTCGTTGTGGTATATTGACGGGGTGACTTCAAGTCACCCCGTCAATAAGCTTGGCGCTTTGCCAAGCGACAATTTGAAATACAACTAGAAAGTAAGTAGTTATTGATTATCAACACGAATAACGAATAACAGATAACTAACAACAGATAACCGACAATTCCTTACCTTGCGAAGGTATAAAACAGCCTGACCCATGTCGACCCAGCCTTCAAAAAATTACGCCGCCAGCCTTCAGACAGAAGTCGATGCTGCCTTTTTGTACCATAAAATTGCCGACGCACAAACCGATCCGGGTATTGCCGGTGTTTTCCGGCAACTTGCCGAGATCGAAAGCGGCCACGTGAAAGGTATGATAAACGGCCTGATCAAACAAGGTATCAACGCTGAAATGCCGCCGCCTTCCTGGCGCGCCCATGTACTCAACCGCATCGGGAAAATATTCGGTTACGACTACATCATCGGCGTGATGATGGATACTGAAAAAAGTATTGCGCAGGCCGTCGTTCAGCAAAAGACAAACGAAAGAATCCCGATCAAAGGCGACGAAGGCAACCACGTCAAAATCCTGCAATCCCTGCTCAGCAACAAGCACAAGGTGTCGGGCGAAGAATTGTCGCGCATTGAAGGCAGGCACAAAACCGTCGGCGGAAACGCCCTGCGCGCAGCGGTACTCGGCGCCAACGACGGCCTGGTATCCAACATGAGCCTCGTCATGGGTGTGGCGGGCGCCACCAGCGGGCAAAGCGAAATCCTGCTCGCGGGTTCGGCCGGACTCCTCGCCGGAGCGCTGTCCATGGCCTTGGGCGAATGGATTTCCGTCAAAAGTTCGCAGGAGCTGTACGAACGCCAAATGGCCCTCGAAATGGATGAAATCATCAGTAATCCGGAGGGAGAACTAAAAGAAATTACACTCATCTACATCGCAAAAGGTATCCCGGAAGCGCAGGCCCACGATATGGCTGTGGACCTGATGTCCGATCCCGACCGCGCCCACGAAGTACTCATCAAGGAAGAACTGGGCATCAACCCGGAAGAACTCAAAAGCTCCGCCTGGGAAGCCGCTATCACTTCCTTCATCCTGTTTGCCATCGGCGCTATTATTCCCCTTGCGCCCTTTTTCTGGTTAGCGGGTTATACAGCCATTATCACCAGTGTTGTTTTCAGCACCCTGGGTTTGTTTATCATCGGTTCGGCCATCACGCTGTTCACCGGAAAAAGCATCTGGTTTTCCGGTATGCGCCAGGTTGTTTTCGGACTGCTGGCCGCGGCGATTACTTTTGGTATCGGCAAACTGATCGGGGTGTCGATTGCGGGGTAGAGCGATGCGGGAAAAACATTGCAACCGTTAAAAAGATACCATACGAAAACCCATTGAACACTCCCGTTTTGCGCTTTGATGCACGAAGTCAACTCCTTTCGTGATCTAAGTCATTTCTTACTGCTTCACTATACATGAAACTTTGGATAACAATTAATTCATTTTGTATTGTTCAAAGTTTTTGTACCATGAAAAAGTATTGTTTTCTTTTACTGCTTTTCACTGCATTTTCTTTATCAACGGGTGCGCAAACAAACAAAGGTCAATGGATGCTGGGATCCACGGTCGGCCTCTCGGCAAGTCCTTTTCTGAATGTGGAAAGAACCCTTCCTGATAACCATGCAGGTCTCCTTTTTAATACGACCAATGTTGATGTAAATGGGCGTATAGAAAGGCTGAACTCGACAGCCGTTCATATTGCTCCGGCAGTCGGCTATTTTGTCGCCAAAGGATTCATGGCGGGGCTGAATATGAGCTATTCCTTTACCAAGACAGAGGAGGCAAAACTCACATTTTTAAGTTTCACGCCTGTGCTCCGCAATTATTTTCTCCTTAATGGTAAAACGCGTCCTTTCATTGAAGCGCGTGGAGGTGTCATCTACCGGAAATTACCGGGAGAGCCGGAAGATACATATCCTGTTGTTGGAGGCCGCGGCGGCGCTGCCATTTTCGTAAACGATCAAGTCTCCATTGACCTCTTTGTGGATTATTCCTATGTCAAGGACAATCAAAGAAACGACGATGAAATGGTAGACGCGACCAATTCGCTGCTCGGGTTTGGGGTCGGATTCAGTTATTTTTGGTAAGTCGGGTATCCCCTGCTTATACAGATGAATTCGGCTCATTTGATCATTCCTTCATTCCTATACCTTAAACTTCTTCATATCATGAAACGGATAGTTTCAACTCTGATCGCAGCAATACTGCTTTTTTCAACGACTCAGGCGCAAACCGAGAAAGGAAATTATATGCTCGGTGGAACGACTACCATTATTGGAGGTTCGGGAGCGATTCCGAATCAATTGTCCCTGGGTTTCGGGCATTACAAAAGAAACTTCATTGACGTCTTTTACTACAATGTCAACTTTTCCACAAACGGTGGCTATTTTATCGCAAACGGACTGATGTTGGGGCTGAATGTGAGTGCCCTTCACAACAACAACAGAAGAACAATAAACTTTGACCCACCGGAAGATGATGTGTCTGAAACATTCAAATATACAGATTTTTCCATCGCGCCATTTGTTCGGTATTACCTCAACCAAGGCAAAAAAATCCAGTATTTTGGGGAGGCGCGCGTAGGTATGGCCATTAATAAAGTAGATGATTTTCCTACGAATGATGCTGTGTTGTTCGGCGCAAAAGCAGGGGCAGCCCTTTTTATCAATCGCAAAGTGTCGTTGGACTTATTTTATGATTTCACCAGTATTATCTCTGAAATAAAAACCAACGATTCAAAAAACTTTGATGCTTTCCATGGTATTGGAATTGGATTTGACATTTTTCTATAAAAAAGAATAACAAAACAGGTAGAAAAAAGTCTGCGGTGGTAAACTTATAACGATCTATTAATCAATAGAATAACGAAGTATTCATTTGGTTTTCTGGGGTTGATGAGGCAGGTTGGGCGCAAGCCGAACCTGCCTTTTCTTAACGCACGATCTTAAAAGCAAAATATCCGTTTCCGGTCGCCAGGTAGGTGCGCACCCAAACAGGCAACATTTGCTCTGTTCCGCGCGCCGTACTGATATCGCCGAGGTCGATAATGTCGTTCCATCCGAAAGCATTTAAAAATGTGACGGCTTGTTTTTTGGCGTCGGCGTTGTTGCCGCTCACAAACATGGTGGGATCGCCGCCGGATTTGCCGGCATGGACCATCACTTCGCAGTTGACGATATTCAGCGTTTTTACCACATGGGCATCCGGGAAAGCCCGCTGTATCTGTTCGCCGAGTGAATCCGTATTACAAACAAACAAACTGGGCGGCATACCTTTTGAAAAGTCGAGCGGGTTGGAAATATCGATGACCGTTTTACCCCGCAGGTTTATCGCGCCGGCCATTTGCAAGGCCGCGATGGCAAACTCGCCTTTGGTACAATTAAAAATGACTTCGCCGAATGCTGCCGAATCGGCAAAAGTGCCTTGTGAGGCCAGGCTGCCGTTTTTCTTGACAAACGTCACTGCTTTTTCGTGATTGGCCGTGCGGCTGCCCATGCAGACCTGATGGCCGAGTTCGATGAGTTTGGAACCGATGGTATGGCCTACTATGCCTGTACCGAGGACTGAAATTTTCATGGTTGTTTTTTTTATGTTTGTTGATGAGAGTTGATGGTTGATGGTTTGAAAAGTTTGATGGTTTGAGGTGGTAACTTAAAGCCATGAGTTACCACCTCAAACCATCAAACTTTTCAAACCATCAAACTTTTCAATAAATTTGCTGCAAAAATGACGGGTTGCTTTCAATAAGTCAATAACTGTCATAAATGACAGTATACTTTCATTTATGACGGAATTACTGATAATCAGCGATTTAGCCTGGAATTTTTTTATAAAATATACGCATTAAGTGCACTGATAGCGGGTACATTGGAATATTGACGGGGTGACTTATTGAAGTTTTTAAATAAAACGGCGTTAAAAGGGGTTAAAACCCCGTAGCAAGGTGCCTGTACTTGCTCCCGGCTGAAGCCGGGAGTTATTGAAATAGCGGTTTTGGGCCAATCAACATAGAGCGGCTTATATCAATAACCATCGGCTTCAGCCGGTGGATGGTAAGGAATGTCATAAAGGGGTTTTAACCCCATTGATAACACCTTCAGTATAATGCCGTTTTGTTTAAAAACTCCAATCAAGTCACCCCGTCAATATTCCGCAACGACAAGTTGAAATGCACCAACTGATAACCGATAACTAATAACAGATAACTACAAATGATCATCGACGGTAAAGAAATGGCTTTTGAAATGGAAGGTCGTACCTTCCACTGCGCACTGGATGTGAGCATGTCGTTCATCGGCGGCAAGTGGAAATCAGTCTTGTTGTGGTACTTGCGGGCGGAGCCTAAAAGATTCAGCGAACTGAACCGGCTCGTGCCCGGTATCACGGAAAAGATGCTGTCGCTGCAATTAAAAGAACTGGAAGCCGATGGCATCATACGGCGCGAGGTATTCGCCGAAGTGCCGCCCCGGGTAGAATATTCCTTTACCGAATTTGGCCGCACGATGATCCCGATGCTGGAAGCCATCGCTAATTGGGGCCGTCAACTGGCACAGCAACGCGGCAAAATGGTGGAAGCGCCTGACCAGAGCAAGGTCAAGTCTGGAAAAAACACCTAAATCTACCCATCTTTTCCAGCATTATCATCCCAAAATCCGTGTCCCATCCGTTCAATCCGTGTTCCTTTGAGTATCCCAAAATCCGTGTCCCTTTGATCTAAAATCAAAAATCCACATCCATGCGCCATACCTCCCACCTGCTCGCTCTTTTGCTCACGGCCATCACCACCATCGCCCGGGCACAGCAAAACATCCCGCTCCCCGAGCACCCGCGCCCCGACTTCCATCGGCCCGAATGGCAAAACCTGAATGGCGACTGGGCTTTTGAACTGGATGCAAACGGCGTGGGTGTGCAGCAAAAATGGTTTAATGGCAAAAAGAAATTCAGTCGCACGATCAAGGTGCCTTTTCCCTGGGGCTCGCCCTTGTCCGGCGTGCCCGATTCGGCGGATATTGCCTGGTATCAACGGGAAATCATGGTTCCTATTGCCTGGAAAGGCAACCGCACCTTCATAACCATCGGGGCAAGTGACTGGCGTACAACGGTTTACCTGGATGGTAAAGAACTCGGCTCGCACGATGGCGGGTATACGCCTTTTTCATTTGAACTCACCCAACACCTGACTTACGACAGTCCGCAACGCCTGATCATTCGGGTCGACGATGTGCGGCGTTCGTTCACTTTGTACGGCAAACAAGGATATGGCAATGCGCGCGGCATCTGGCAAACCGTTTACCTGGAAAGTCGCGGCAACATTTACCTCGACGCATTACATGTAGCGCCGGATATCGATGCCGGAAAAGTAAAGGTCACCGCCTATTTGCCTGCGCCTGCGCCGCAAAACACGACGCTGCAAGTAAATATCAACGGCAACGGACAATCTTTTTCCGCCTCGAAGACCATTCCGACAGGAAAAACCGAATACAGCTTCGAGTTAGCGCTTCCGAATGCCCGCCTGTGGTCGCTCGACGATCCGTTTTTGTACGACCTGGAAGCCCGTTTAGGCGACGACATCGTGCGGTCTTACCTGGGTATGCGCAAAATATCGGTCATGAACCTGCCCGGCACAGAATTTCCCTATGTTGCGCTGAATAACCAACCCGTTTACCTGCAACTGACCCTCGACCAGTCGTACCACCCCGAAGGATATTACACCTTTCCGAGCGATGATTTTATGAAGCAGGAAATCCTGCTTGCGCGCCAGATCGGGCTGAACGGTATTCGGACACACATCAAAGTGGACATTCCCCGCAAACTCTACTGGGCCGACCGCCTGGGTGTGCTGGTCATGTCAGATTTGCCGAATTTCTGGGGCGAACCCGACGCCGCCGCGCGCAAGGAATCGGAGGATACCTTCCGCGAAATGTTGAAACGCGATTTCAACCACCCCGCTATTTTTTCCTGGATTTTGTTCAATGAAACCTGGGGACTAACCACCAAAACCATGAAGGACGGCAAAGAAGTGTTTGAATACCGCCCGGAAACACAACAATGGGTGGCCGAAATGTACCGCAAAGCCAAAATAGCCGACCCGACCCGCCTGATCGAGGACAACTCCATCTGCTGCGGGCGCGGGCACACCGAGACAGACCTCAACACCTGGCACGATTACCTGCCCGGCTGGATGTGGGAGGAGCGCCTGGCAGAGATCGACAAGGAAACCTACGCAGGCAGTACGCACCATTTTGAAAAAGGATACCAGCAAGGCAAACAACCCAATATCAATTCGGAATGCGGCAACGTGTGGGGCTACGATGGCAGCACCGGCGACGTGGACTGGTCCTGGGATTACCACCGTATGATGAATACGTTCCGGAAATACCCTAAAGTGGCGGGCTGGCTGTACACCGAACACCACGACGTGATCAATGAATGGAACGGCTACTGGCGTTTCGACCGCTCAAACAAGGAAACGGGCGTGGGCGAGCTCACCCCCGGCATGACCCTGCGCGATTTCCATTCCGATTTTTACATTTCCACGGGTAATGAAATCAGCCGGAGCGTACAACCCGGCGAAAAAGTCAGCGTACCGCTGTTTGCTTCGTTTTATTCGCCGCGTACCGACCTGGGCAAACAACTTACCCTGCACATCCGGCTGCACGGCTTCGACGCTCTGGGGCAGGAAAAAGTCTGGCTCGATACGACCCGCGAACTGCCGTACCAGCCCTGGATGCAACAGGCCCTGGAACCGCTTTCACTGGTCATGCCCAATGAAAAATCGGCGCTCACCCTTTCCCTGACCTTGCGCGACAACGCGGGCGCGGCCCTGCACCACAACAGTGCACATTTTGTGGTGGAAGCGCCTTTGCCCGCTGAAATCATGCTTTCAAATGGAAAAAAAGCGCAGTTGCTCAGCCTGGAACCCAAGGGTTTTTCCAAAGCAGAATGGACACAAAAACAATGGAACGTGCTGAATGGCCTGAAGGTGAACGGAGCGGGCAGCGGCTTTTTTGAATACCGTTTTACCATTCCGGGAGACCTGAAGATGGAGTCCATGGAAAGCGCTTCGTTCCTGGCGGAAATTTCCTCTAAAACCTTGTTTGTCAAAGACATGGAAAAAGGTATGGAGGCCGGCATCGACTATATGCTGGGCAAAGGAACCGTGGCCCCGAGCCAAAACCCCAATGCGTATCCGATGACGGACGAAACCTTGTTTCCGGGCGAGGTGACCATCCAGGCCAACGGTTTTTTTGCCGGTCGGTTTGAATTGCAAGACGACCCGGCCGACCACCGCGGCGTTTTGTCCTGGCATTACCAGCCGAAAGAGCGCAAACTCCACGAAGCAGGTTCCTATGGCTACCGCATTGCGGCTACCATTCCGGCCGCTGCTTTGCAGGAGGCGCAGCGCAGCGGCGTGTTGGTTATCCGGCTGCAAGTGCCGGAAAGTATGAACAGCGGTTTGGCGATCTACGGAGATCATTTCGGGAGGTACCCGATGAATCCAACGGTTGTTTTTATTGCGAAAAAATGATCCAAACGCTATAGGTCATACAAGGGTCATACCTAAAGTAAAGCAAATTTTCGTACCTTTGCAGCCATGAATCGGCAAATTTTCAGCCCTTTCACATGCCCACTTGCATTCCTGCGGTGTAGCACGCAATGTGTTCCATCCTCCTCCCGCAGCGATATTAGGTACTCCTTGAACAGTGGTACTTGAACATTGAACAGTAAGAATTGAGCATTTTTTGAAGTTAAAATTAAAAAATGTCCAATGTCCAGTAGTGTGGCCCCGGGTACTTGTTTGTGCCTTTTTATTGTTTTTTCAACAGAAACGGATGATTTTTCAACGCTTAAAAACCGGCATTGAGGTAAGCGATACAGATTTTGATACGATCTATTCTGACGAAATCAGGTCGGTGTCTGAAATCCATTTTACACCTGTCGAAGTAGCCAGAATCGCCGCTGCCTATCTTGTTGACAAACCCGGCGCAAAAGTATTGGACATAGGCTCTGGTGCGGGTAAATTTTGTATGGTTGGCGCCGCCTGTACCGATGGTTTTTTTACAGGGGTAGAAAGGCGGAAAAGCCTTTTTCTACTTTCTCAAATATTGTCAAAAAGCCACAGCCTGGGTAATACAGATTTTATTCATGCCGATATCACGGAAATTGAGTTTCCTGCATTCAACGCGATTTATTTTTTCAATTCTTTTTATGAAAATCTTTTTCAGCGAGAGGCCATCGACGATTCGGTCAAACTGGATAGAAGATCGTACGCCATTTATTCTCAATTTGTGCGGGAGCAACTGTGTAAAATGCCTGTCGGTACGAGATTAGCCACCTATTTCAGTTATTTAAATGAAGTGCCATTGAGCTACAAGGTGCAGGCAATTCATTTTGACGACAAACTGAAATTATGGGAAAAAACAGCCTGATTTTTAACAAAAAATGCTAATAATTTTGCCCTATACTTATGGATATTAAATCGCTGCTCAGCAAGGATAAACGCCGCTATTATCGCCTCATATGGCTCAAACACGACCTGCCTGCGGGGCTGACGGTGTTTTTGGTAGCGCTTCCGCTTTGCCTGGGCATTTCGCTGGCTTCGGGCGCGCCGCTGTACGCCGGCATTTTATCCGGTGTGATCGGGGGGCTTGTTGTGTCCTTTGTCAGTGGCTCCCAATTGGGCGTATCCGGCCCGGCAGCCGGTCTTACCACCGTCGTGGCTGCGTCGATTATCGGTTTCGGAGATTACCGCCTGTTTTTACTCGCGGTATTTTTTGCAGGGGTATTTCAATTGCTGCTGGGCCTGCTCAAGTTGGGCACAGTGGCCAATTATTTCCCTTCATCGGTCATCAAAGGGATGCTGGCAGCCATTGGTATCATCCTGATTTCCAAACAGATACCCCTGGCGCTTGGATACGACCAGCCCGATTTCTGGACGGATGGATTTACGGGATTGTTCAGCAGCAACAATTTTTATAAAAACCTCGACAACTTTTACCACCACTTTTCCAAACCGGTGCTGCTGATCACGATGGTGGCGTTGACCATTATGGTTTTGTTCGGCGATTTTTTCAGGCGGAAGGCGAAGTGGTTGCCATTGCCGCTGGTGGTCGTGCTGGCAGGCGTTGGAATGACCCTGTTGATGCCCATCATTGACCCTGCGTGGGCACTCCGGGCGACCCAGATCGTCAGCATTCCTTCCAATATTTTTGCTGAAATTACGACGCCTGATTTTTCCCAAACATTCAGCAATCCGCGCATTTTTAAAGACGCCTTCACGATCGGTTTGCTGGCAAGCCTCGAAACCCTGCTGTGCGCAGAGGCCATAGACAAACTCGATCCGCTCAAAAGAAAAACACCGGTCAACCGGGAACTCATTGCGCAGGGGGTCGGCAATATGACCTGCGGGCTGGTAGGCGCGTTGCCCATGACCTCCGTTATTGTTCGGGGCGCCGCCAATGTCGATGCCGGTGGCCGCACAAAGATGGCCTCCTTTACACACGGGGTATTTTTGTTGCTGGCAGTAGCCGCCGTTCCGTTCGCTTTGAATATGATCCCGTTCGCCTCGCTGGCCGCCATCCTGCTGATTACCGGCTATAACCTGTCCAAACCGGCCCTGTACCGCCAGATGTACAGCCTCGGGTGGAACCAGTTTTTGCCTTTTATTATCACGATACTGGTGATCCTGGCAACCGATTTGCTGGAAGGTGTAGCCATAGGCCTGGCTTTTTCGATCTATTTTGTCGTGCGCAATAATTTCAAGGCAGAATACAAGATCGAACGACACCAGGAACTGGACACGGAGCATTATTACATCCACCTGAACTCGATGGTGACCTTTTTAAACAAGGTCAACCTGCAACAAACGCTTTACAAGGCGCCGCCTTATTCCGTGCTCACCATCGACGGCTCCGCATCGCGCTTTATCGATTACGACGTGCTGGAAATGATCAGCGAGTTCGAAAAACAGGCGCGCGAGAAACACATTCAGTTGATCTTGAAAAATGTGGAAAGGGTGAATGTTACGTCTGTGCACTAAAATAAAACACAGGCAACCTTTTCTTGCAATAACTCGTGTCTCACAATGAAAGCATGTTGAACAAGTCAGAATTGGAAGAGACCATCCGGGGCTGCCGCAAGGGCGACCGCTATGCGCAGAACCGGCTGTACCGGGCATTTTATGCCTGGGCTTCATCTGTTTGCCAGCGATATACCCATGATGCGGAAGCAACGCGGGAATGTGTGCAGGACGGGTTCTTCAAGATTTTTACCAAAATAGACAAGTATAGCGGTGATTTGCCTTTCGAATCCTGGTTGAAAAAGATCATGATTAATACCTGCATCGACCGGTACCGCGCCCGACTGAATGAAACGCATACAGTAGAGCTGACGGAAGCCCATGACAAACAGGTATTGGCAGAAACCCTTATCAATGCCGACGCGGAATACCTGCTCCATTTGGTACGCCGCCTGCCTCCGGCCTACCAGGCCACTTTTAATCTCTACGCCATCGAAGGATACGAGTACCAGGAAATCGCTGATTTGCTGGGCGTATCTATCGGTTCGGTAAAATCCAACTTATCCAAAGCCCGGTTCCGACTCAAAGAAATGCTTACACAACGGCAAATGGAAGACGCTTATGGAAAATAAAGACTTCGACAAAATTTTTGCACATAAATTTAACCGGATACCCGGCGAGCCATACCATGAGGAGGGCTGGTCGGACTTATCCGGGCGTATGGATGCTTACGGGCGTCGGCGCGGGCGCTGGATGTTGCCTGTATTGTTGCCTTTGTTTGCATTGTTGACTGCCGGCAACTTGTTCTGGTGGTACCAGTGGAGCGAGGCGGCACAGCGTAACAATCAAGGCTCCGGCAAAGTAACAACCCTGTTGCA
Organism: Saprospiraceae bacterium; assembly: GCA_022844265.1. Taxonomy (GTDB): domain Bacteria; phylum Bacteroidota; class Bacteroidia; order Chitinophagales; family Saprospiraceae; genus M3007. Next base: position 19,924 of record JALHMA010000042.1, read on the forward strand.
ATCCGATACGATTGTGCAGGCTACGGTGGTGTACCGCTACGATACGATTTACCAGAATATTACCCTCGTTCGGCAATACGGCATCGGAGAGACCACTACTTCAAAGCATGTAACACAGACAAATACATCAGATTTTGCTTCGGATACCCCGGCTGCACAACAACAATCTGTTACTGGTATAGCAACTGCTACGGCGGAAAACGAGGCCTCCAAAACACAAGTTAACCAGGAAGAAAAAAATACCCAAGCCGCTGACTACAAACAAGAGATAACAAAAACGGCTGCCGGCACAGGTCATGCCCTCAACTATCAGGTAAGCGCAGTCGATACCGCTTCGCAAAGAACCGGCACACGTGTTGATTCTACGCTGTTCGAAGCAGATTCGATGACGGCATTACAGCCTGTACAACAGATGATCCCGAAACTGTCCACACCATTTTTCACCATCGGACGGCCCAGGCTGAACATCTCTGCGGGATGGGGGAACCCGTTGCTGGAACACAAACGCTCCGGTTACTTGCTGGGTGCAGGCCTTGGCGCAGATATGGAGATCATACGCAACATACGCCTGGGCGCGGATGTACATTACTGGAATGGTACATTAGCAGCCGATGAGACGGAAGAATTGTTGGGCGTGGAAATTCCCAACCCTGGCAGCGATTACAAATTGAAATACTGGGAGGCATACCAATTGCCAACAGTGACCTATTCCTTTTATCTGCGGTACCAGATTCCGCTGAAAAAAACCTGGACATCCTGGTTTGGCCTGGGCACGCAGGGGGTAACTTACCTGCCTTATGATATTGAATTCGATTTTGAAAACCAGAATAACGAGCTGGAAATATATTTACCGGGGCAGGCAATAACGGTCACCCATTGGCATGGGATCACGGGTATGGCGGGTATTGAAAAACAAATAAGTCCACATTTTTCGCTTGGTGCGGAAGCTTGGTTATTGCGTCATATTGGTAAAAAACCCGGCATTTTGGATAATCAAATCGGGCTGAAAACCCGGCTTTATTACAGATTTTAAACATAAATCAAACAACACGCTCCATTAAAACCCGTTTTCACCGGGTATTTCACGTATGTCAATGGAAAATTTTTTTTGAGGTGAAAACAACCCTGTAAACTTTTTTCTCGTATCTATGTTTAACCTCTATCTTAGAAAAATAGTGATTCGTTTCTATAAAGAAGTTTTCATTTGGTTTTTTGGGGTTTATTAGGTGGGTCGGGCGCAAGTCTGACCTGCCTTTTTTTGTGCCCTTTGGATTGTGTTTGCCACATAGCCTATACAAATCCTTATCTGACCATTTCGGAAGGTGCAATATCAAAATACTTGTGAAAACACCTGGAAAAAGCCCCGGGGTGTTTGAAGCCTACTGCCGAGGACACATGTGAAACGGAGGGGTAATACCGGTTCTCCAGGAAATGTTTTGCTTGCTGCATACGCACCTGCGTGAAGTATTGCCCCGGATTAACGCCCAGCAAGTTCCTGATTTTTCGGGCAAATGAACTACTGCTGAGGTGCAGGTCGTACGCCAGTTGGGAGACTTTATAGGATGGATCGGACAGATGAAGCAATACGATGCTTTCCAGTTGTTGCATCCAGAGGATATCGTTTGGGGAAAGTATTCTGCCGGAAGCGTATGCAGAGCGGGCGCCATTGTAGGCCGGTTCGGCCTGTGTGTTGCCACTAAGCAGTTCCCTGACCAAAGCAACGAACTCCTCCGCTTGTAATTGTTGCAAGGAGAAATCCCGAACGCTGGAAGAGAAAGTGGTGAATTTTCCGGCGTCTTCAGACAAGGGGATGAGATTGATGATTGGAATATGGCGGTAAGCGTCGTTGAGTTTGAGGAATTTGAGCAGGCGGTAATTGTCTGAAGTCAACATAGATAAATCAGAAATAACCAATCGGATGTCCTTCACTTCGCTCAATCGGGCTATAGCTTCCTGCTTTGTCCGGGCAAAATACAGATTACAAAAATCGAGTATTATCTGTAAATGTATTTTTAGCCACCCGGGATCGTAGTGTATAATCAAGACATTTTCCCGGGGGGGATGCTCTTTCGGAGTGCTGTTTTTTGTAAAGTCAGGCATGGGATTTACTTGCTTTAATTTGTTTTCAAAGCAAAGTAAAAAAGATTCAATGCAACCTATTTGCATTTTTTAATTTAACTTTTTGCAAAAACAAAACAAAACAAAATCGCATGAATTTACGGTTCTTCCGGTGGAGCCGAAAAAAGCAGGTATTTCCAAAATAAGGGATAAACCCGGTCTGAAAAATGGATGATAAACAGGTAAAAATGTGTTGGGCAACATTAGAAGCCACGCACTTCGGTCACCATTTCCTTGAACGACTCTGGGCTGAGTACCCGGATATGTTTTCCAAAGGCGAGCAGATCGAAAATAATCTCAAAGTTTGGGATCAGGCGAATCTGAAAGATGGCTGTTTCGCCGTTGCGGTTCAGCAGGCGTTGGGAGTGGTGAATAGGTTTTGTTTCCAGGTAAAAAGATACCATGACGTCTGCTTCTATCTCTATATCGACAGGCTCCAGGCCTTCGGGCTTGGTCACGCCTACGATATGATCAAACCAGGTAGCAGGATTGAAGAGGTCATTCGGGAGGTATTCCATGTCATTCGCCGGCTCACTGGTAGCGATTCGATCGAGCGCCAGGTTCCATACCTGGTCATCGCGATCCATAAAGCCGATATTCTCCAGATTTAAAGCAGCGTTTGTTATTGGCTTATGCTCGCCATTTGCCTTGCCATTTCCGTTTGATATTTCCCGACCAAAAAGGTACCAGCGGTTGCGCCATTCTTTCAGCAAATAAGGATGGAAAAAACACTCTATTGCCTGTTCCATAAAGGGGTGGTACAATACCCGCAATACCTGTCGCTGAACAATAGCCTGGTAGATCGGTGCGATCCATTCTGTGCCCTTTGCCAGGGTATTCGTTTCAAACTGAATATAGTTGGGGTACAGGTCGGGTATGTTTTTCCCGTTTTCAAATCGTTTCAACAATAAATCCAGCATGGGTATCTGCGGCAATCCGGGCATCTGCCTCAAAATAGCCACGGTCTCGCGCAGGATATCCAGGTCTTCCTGCTTCAGGGGCGGCTTTTCAATACTGAAATCCTGGTTGGCGTAAAAGTACATTCCCGTCCTGCATACAATAGGAGCATTGTAGCCGCGCGGAAGGGGGCTGCGCATGATGTTAATATCGCTTTGAATGGTTCTTTTGCTTACTGTTTTATCAACACCGAATTCTTCCTGTAAATGCCGGGAGACTTCGGTGATGAGTTCTTTCATTGTCCATTTTCGCCGTCCGCGATTAGAAAAGCATTGGTTCAAAACGCGGTAACGAAAAGACGCATGCTTGTTAGTCGGCATAAATTGGGCAGTGATAAATCAAAATTGGAGGAAAATTACCCGTGGGCGCATTGGTCGCTTTGAATAACCAATAG
>JALHMA010000043.1:0-6903 GCA_022844265.1 Saprospiraceae bacterium
GCGAAAAACGGCCTGTGTGGTATCTGAAAACCCATGCCACCACTTGCGTTGTGTCCAAAATAAAAATCCCGAATTTTCCTCACTGAGAAAAATTCGGGACAGATCAAAATTGTGCCGATGGGCAAAATTTAAAAGAGGACCTTTTATGAACTCCTTTTTAACAATCGCCTTTTTCACTCTAAATCCGTGTCAAATCCGTCAAATCTGTGTTCTAACACGCTACATCGGGAAAAAATCCATCTTAAAAATCATCCTCTTCACCATCATCCGTCGCTGCCACCTTCACAGAGGCAAGTGGGGATTTCAACATACCCGAGCTGATTTTTTCCTTGATTTTTTGTTCGATTTCCAGCGCCACTTCCGGATTGTCATGCAGGAAATTTTTAGCAGCGTCGCGGCCCTGGGCAATTTTAGCGCCGTTGTAGCTGTACCAGGCGCCGCTTTTCTGGATGATGTCCATCTCAGATCCGAGGTCGATGATTTCACCTGTTTTGGAAATACCTTCTCCAAAAATAATATCGAAGGAGGCGGTTCTGAACGGAGGGGCCAGTTTGTTTTTCGCCACTTTTACTTTTACCTGGTTGCCCACAAGGTTGCCGTCTTTGTCTTTAATGGCGGCGCCGCTTTTGCGAATATCGAGGCGAACCGACGCGTAAAACTTGAGCGCATTACCACCGGTGGTAGTCTCGGGATTGCCGAACATGACGCCGATTTTTTCACGCAACTGGTTGATAAAAATGCAGCAGCAGCCGGTTCGGCCGATGTTGGCAGTCATCTTACGCATGGCCTGGCTCATCAGACGGGCTTGCAAACCCATTTTTGAGTCGCCCATTTCGCCTTCAATCTCAGCGCGGGGTACCAATGCGGCAACGGAGTCGATCACCAGGATGTCCACGGCGCCCGAACGGATCAGGTTTTCCGCGATTTCGAGTGCCTGCTCGCCGTTGTCGGGCTGGCTGATCAGCAGGTTGTTCACGTCGACGCCCAATGCTTCTGCGTAAAAGCGGTCGAAGGCGTGTTCCGCATCGATGATGGCCGCAATACCGCCTTTTTTCTGGCATTCCGCCACGGCGTGAATGGCCAGGGTGGTTTTACCGGACGATTCCGGCCCGTAGATTTCGATGATACGTCCTTTGGGAAGGCCGTAGCATCCCAAAGCGATATCCAGACCGAGCGACCCGGTGGGAATGACCTCTACTTCGATGGCCTGCTTGTCGCCAAGGCGCATAATTGTACCTTTGCCATAAGTTTTGTCGAGGCGGTCTATGGTAGATTGCAGGGTTTTTAGTTTACTTTCTTTTTCGTCTGCCATGGTTGATGGTGCTGTTTAGGTAATACATGGTTAAAAACAGGGACAAAAATAAACAAAGTGTTTGTAATAAAAAACATTTTGTCTGATATTTTTAAAATATTTGTTTTGCCGGTTGATATTTCCTCAGAAAGAAATACCTGGAAAATGCCCTGTACTTTGAAATGAAAATTGCCACGAGGCAAACATACGGAAATGAAAGATGTTAATTGCATAGCCAACATGAAGTGGTTTTGAACGAGATCGTATCTTAAATCTAAGTAGGTGTGCAAGATTAGATTCGATTAAATTTTTTGTAAATGCTTGATTATCAACACGGATAACCAATAACTAATAACAGATAACTGCTTAGAGGCAATGGAACTGTATTCCCGCGAATTCGGACAGGGTAGTCCGGTATTGATTTTACACGGACTTTTTGGGTTTTCCGATAATTGGCAGACGATTGCCAAAGGGCTTTCGGATCAGCACCTGGTCGTCACGCCCGACCTGCGCAACCATGGGCGTTCGCCGCATGTGGGTACACATTCGTATGCGGAGATGGCAGAAGACGTCCGTTCTTTTATGGAAAACCACTGGATGTTCTCCGCGGCGGTGATCGGCCACAGCATGGGCGGCAAAGTAGCCATGCAACTGGCGCTCAGCCACCCGGAAATGGTAGAACGCCTGGTCGTCGTCGATATCGAGCCGGGAAAAGCCGAAGACAACCATTCATCTATTTTTCGCGCCTTGCTGGATATGGATTTGTCGAAAATGGCTACCCGCAAGCAGATCGAATCTTACCTTACCGATAGAATTCCGGACGTAGGTACCCGGCAGTTTTTATTAAAAAATATTACCCGGGAAGAGGACGAACGGTTTGCCTGGAAAATGAACCTGCCGGTGCTTTGGAAACATTACAGCGATATTCTGGCCGCAGTCGGCGGAGGCGTGTACGACAAACCTGCACTTTTTATCCGCGGAAGCCGCTCCGATTATATCAAAGACGCCGATATTCCGTTGATACATTCCCTGTTTCCCAAAGCCGAGGTAGTCACAATAGAAGGCGCGGGACATTGGGTACATGCCGACAAGCCGAATGAACTGCTGGAAACGTTGAGAATTTTTTTAACAAAAAAACAGTAATGATTTATAAACTCAGAATTTTCCCGATCCTCTTTTTGCTCGCAGGCGCCCTTTCGGCGCAGGGCAAGTACTTCGACATTGCCAAAAACATGGAGATTTTTGCCAATGCTTACCGCGAAGTAAACCACTCGTACGTGGACGAACTCGACCCCAACAAACTCATGCGCCAGGGCCTGGATGCCATGCTCGAAGGGCTTGATCCTTTTACCAATTACATTTCCGAAACAGACATCGAGGGATACCGCATCCAGATGGATGGTATGTATAATGGTGTCGGCGCACAAGGCAAGCGCATCGGCGAATGGGTGGTGATCACTGAAATATATGAAAACAGTCCCGCCCACAAGGCAGGCCTGAAAGTGGGCGACGCCTTTATCGCCATCGACGGACAAAATGCCAAAGGGAAAACCGAAAGCCAGGTGCTCGATTTCCTGAGGGGTTATCCCGGCACCAAATCGGAACTGCTGATACGCCGCAACGGCGAACGGAAAGACCTGACCATCAGCCTCGAACGCGGCGAAGTCATCGTCCCGAACGTGCCGCACTCCGGCCTCGTCGCTGAAGGCGTCGGCTACATCAACCTGACCACTTTTACGCAGGATGCAGGTGAAAATGTGGGCAATGCGCTGCGCAGCATGCAAGGTAAAAATCCGAAACTCAAAGGCGTCATCCTCGACCTGCGCGGCAACGGGGGCGGCCTGCTCAACGAAGCCATCAACCTGGTCAATGTGTTTGTGCCCAAAGGCGAGTTTGTCTCCAGCACGAAAGGCAAGGTGCCGGAATGGGATATCAGCCTGAAAACCCAACACGCCCCGGTAGACAGCGACATCCCGGTAGTCGTGCTGCTCGACAGCCACAGCGCCTCCGCCAGCGAGGTTACTTCCGGCGCTTTGCAGGACCTCGACCGCGCGGTCATCATGGGTCAGCGCAGCTATGGCAAGGGTTTGGTGCAGAACACGAAGGAACTCGGTTACAACGCCCGGATCAAACTGACCACGGCCAAATACTACATTCCTTCGGGCCGCTGCATCCAGTCCGTGCGTTACAAAAACGGCGAACCGGTGGATATTCCCGAATCTGAACGCGCCCAGTTCAAAACCCGCAACGGCCGTATCGTACTCGACGGCGGCGGCATCAAACCGGACGTACTGCTGCCCCACGACACCGCCGCAGGTGTGGTAAAAGCGCTGCTCGACCAGAACATCATCTTCGATTTTGTGACGGATTTTACGCTGAAAAACGCTAAAATCGACTCTGTTGAAACCTTTGAATTCACCGATTTCGACGGTTTTGCAAAATACGTGCAAAGTAAAAACTTTGATTACCAGACGGCTACGGAGAAAAAAATCATCGAACTCCGCGATATCGCTACCCGCGAGAGTCTGCCGTTAGACAATGAAATTGCCGGCCTGGAAAACAAAATCAAAGCGGAGAAAAAAGGAGAACTGCTTAAAAACCGCGACCGCATCCTGCATGAAATAGAACAGGACATCGTGGGACGCTACTATTTTCAACGTGGAAAAGTGCGCAAAAACCTGGTGAACGATCCGGAAGTGAAGGAAGCCATCAAACTCCTGAATGACCCCGAACGCTACAACGGTATTTTGTCGGGCAAATAGGGTTTCGGGTATGGTCTATGGTGTTTGGTACTTCTAGTTTTGTGTCTGGAAATAACAAAACACTTGTTAAGGTTTAGCCAAAATGAATAAACCCACCAAGAATCTGTTTACTTTTGAAGCTGCAATACTACTAGTTCGCCAGGTTTTGTACAGGGCAGGTTTTTTCAGTTTGTCCGCGATACCAGGCGAACCACAGTATATAAGACAACAAATATTTCTTAACTTTTTCAACCAATTCGGATTGACTCATGAAAAAAGCAATCTTTTTCTTCGCCTTCATTTTTGCGCTGGGTTTAGCCAACGCTAACGCACAGGCCTGCTGCGCTTCCAAATCTGCATCTTCCTGCGCCAGCAAAATGTCAAAAGCTGCTGCTTCTGATGCAAACATCGAAAAGCGCATGGCTGACGACGGTACTGTTTCTTATGTTCGCAAAGAAGCTGACACTGAAGGCAATGTAAAATTTGTAAACGTACAGTTTGACGAAACAGCCAACGCATTCGTAAACGTAGCGCCTAAAACTGCTACTGCTTCCGACAAAGCGGTGATGACTAAAAAATCCTGCTCTGCTTCTGAAACGAAAGCATGCGCCGGTCAGGCTGCCAGTGGCGCCAAAGCATGCTGCGCCAGCAAATCTGCCGCTGCAATGCCTAAAACGGAACAATAATTCCCCGGGTCATCAGACCTGCTATTCTTCTTGTGTAGACTTTGTCCCGAATATTCCCGGTGTGGAATATTCGGGATTTTTTTGTGCCTTTTTTACTTAGTAACGCTCAAAAAACAACTTATGCTGTTGACTAACCCCCGCGCTTTAGCCGGGGGAATTGAAGAAATCAAACTCAACGGGTTTTTAACCCCATATCACTCATTTTGGGTTAAAACCCATATGTGTTTGTCCCATTCATTCCCCCGGCTAAAGCGCGGGGGTTAGTCAACAGCATAAGTTGTTTTTAAGCGTTAATTAGTATGTATATGCCTGATTTAACATATCTTTCGCGGCACTAATCTCCGCCCTCCGCGTTGCAAATTAAGCCCCCGCCCTATGATCAACTGGGACATTTTACTACATGAACTCGAATCCGGCAAATGCATTCTCTGTGTCGGCCCGGATGTATATTCCAAAGCCGACAGCGCCCGGCTGGAACAAAAACTCGCCGATACCCTTCGCCAAAAAAGCGCTGCACTCGGCATCCGCGTCTACGACGACGGCTGGTTTCACTACCTCAAAGAGCGCGACGAACTCGCTACCTGGTTCAGTATCAAGCAGTTTTACGAAACGCAGTTGCCACCCGATACCGACACCCTGTTTCAAGGTATTGCCGCGCTGCCTTTTCACCTGATTCTCAATTTTACACCCGATTATCGCTTGCGCGAGGCATTTGTGTCTTCGGGCAAACCCTTTGAGTTCGATTGTCTGAATAAAACGGAGAACTGCAAAAAGGCAGATTTTGAGCCGACCCACGCCAAACCGCTGGTGTTCAACATGCTGGGTGAAATCAGGGAAAAGGAGTCGCTGATTATGACCTACGACGACCTGTTCGGCTATATGGAGGCTATTTTTGATAAAAAACGCCTGCCCAAAAATGTGAAGGACAAACTCGAACAGGCTTCCCATTTTATTTTCTTAGGCATGCCGCTCGATAAATGGTATTTCCACCTGTTCATGCGGGTACTCAATATGCACAAGGACACCACCAAAACCAAACGTTTCGCAGCGAGTTATTCGGTCAACGGTGCAAACGCCTCTTTTTGCGAAGAGCAATACACCCTCACTTTTGTACAGGAAAATATCGGCACGTTCGTCGATTTGCTGAAAACAAAATGGATGACAGCGCAGGAGCAAAAAACAGGCGGCAAAGCCCAGGGCACTTATGAGCGCTGGCGCGAATTCGTCAAAACCGGCGAAGATGTCTCTATCCGACAACTGTGTCGGGAAATGAAACCTTTCACCGAAAAAACCAACGACCTGAACAACCAGCGCATTATGCTGGAAATGCAGTGGAACGGATTCTCTTCCACCGTTTTCGAGACAGAAATGGCTAAAAATGCCATGAAAAGCCAGATCGTCAACGGGATATTGTACCTGATCGACCAGATTGAACAACAAAACCCCACCGGCCGGCCATGAGGAAACTGCAATCCCGCTACGTGGGCGCGCGCCCGTTCGAGACCGACCAACAACTGATTTTCAAAGGCCGGCAGACCGAAACCGAGGCCGTTTTCCGGCTGGTGCAACTGGAAAACCTCACAGTGCTCTACGGCAAGTCGGGCACCGGAAAATCCTCTCTGCTCAATGCGGGCGTTATTCCGAAGGTAAAAGCGGAAACGGAAATGCTGCCTGTGCGCGTTCGTTTCAATGCCTATAAAGAGGGGAATACATTTACCCCGCCTGCCGAGACGGCCAGACTTTCTGTTCGCGGCGGAGCAGCAACACTGCACACCTTTTTGGACAAACTGATTGCCGGTGAAAACACGCTCTGGCACGATGTGAAGGAACATTTTATCCGGCACAAAGGCCAAAAGGGCCTCCTGCTGGTGATCGACCAATTCGAGGAACTGTTTACCTATCCAGCGGCGCAGGTACAGGCCTTCGCCGGACAACTGGCCGAAGCCCTGTTCAAAACCGTGCCCCAGCGCTACTGGGATGTCCTGGAAGCCGAATATGCGCAGGGTAAACATCCCATCAGTCCCGAAGAACTGTCGCTGTTGCAGCACAAACCCGCCCTGAAAGTGGTGCTGTCCATCCGTTCCGATCGGCTGCATTTGCTCAATCGCCTGGACGAGCAACTGCCCGTCATCCTGAAAAATCTCTACGAACTTGACGCGCTCCATCCGGATTCCGCCCGCCAGGC
>JALHMA010000043.1:7003-23333 GCA_022844265.1 Saprospiraceae bacterium
CAAGCACTCCAAAAAATCGAAGCCACCCAACTCCAGATTATCCTAGCAGAAATAGAAAAACGCGCCAAAGCCGGGCGCCTGCGCATGGTGCAGGTGGCAGACCTCGGCGATCTCGGCAGCATCATCGAGCAGTATTACAGCAATCAGATTCTCCTGCTCGATCCCGCCGAACAACTGCCCGCCCGGCGATTCATCGAAGAAGGGTTGGTGTTCGAGGAGGAAGAACGACGACTGAGCATCTACGAAGGGCAGATTTTTAAAACCTATAAAATCCAGCCCGATACGCTCCGGAAATTAGTGGACGCGCACCTGTTGCGGGCGGAGCCGAGCCTTTCTGGTGGCTATACCTACGAACTCAGCCACGACACCTTAGTGGCGCCGGTACTCAAAGCGAAAAAAGCGCGGCTGGAAGAAGAGCGGCGGGAAGAAGAAGCACGGCTTGCCCGGCTACGCGAAGAAGAACTGGAGCAAGCCAGATCGGAGGCCCTGGTGGAAAAAAACCGCAGAAAACGCGCCGCTTTTCTGGCCTGGATGGCAGCCTTGTTTGCCGTGGTGGCCTTTGCTGCAGCCATTTTTGCGTTGCAAAAAACACGCGCGGCTCAGGAGGCTACCCGCGAAGCAGAAACCGCCCTTCGGCAGGCATTGCAGGAAAAAATACAGCGCTATGAGCTGGAAATCACCGCCAGCCAACGCAAAATAGAGACCTACGAAAAAGCCAAAGAACCGGAACTCGTGGAACTGGAAACGGCGCAAATGAAACTGCGCAGCGCCCAACGCGACTCGGCTAAAGTCAGGATACGGCAGATTGACGACCATGCGGGACAGTGATGCCATGGCGTAGTGAGGGGATGACTTCAAGTCATCCCCTCACTTACCCGAGCAGCCAAACGGAGTGAGGGGATGACTTGAAGTCATCCCCTCACTCCTCCGAGCAGCCAACCTGCCCAGGAGAAACCGAGCCGCTGCCCCAGCGTCGGGGTGACTCCAAGTCACCCCGACGCTAAGCCGAGCCGCCAACCACTCAATAACCTCAACCACTCAACATACAACAATGAAACACCTCGCTCTCCTCCTCTTCCTCCTCTGTGGCCCGCCCCTAGCCCAGGCCCAAACCGACCACTGCGACAAATTCGGCGCCCTGCTCGATAAAGCCAAAACCCTGTGGGCGCAAAAAAAATTTGAGGATGCCTTCGCCAAACTCTCCGCCGCCCGCGAAGCCTGTCCCCGCAAGGCAGCGGAAGTGGATGAACAATACACCATTTTTATACGGGACATTGCCAATAAATACGAAACAGCAGATGTAAAAACCCGGGAAGCAAAGCGGGAGGCAGAACGCGCCAAAAACGCTACCGATTTAGCCCAAAAAAATGCCACCCGTTCCGACTCCATCGCCCGCCGCGCTTACGCCGACGACCTGGCCTACAAAAGCACGATCGCCCTGCGAGATGGCGACCGAACATCTGCCTTTCGGCTGGCCGAGTTTGCCCACAGATATGTGGATGATGCTAATCTGAATGTGACCAATGCGCTTGTGCAGGCTATCTATTACAATGAAGACCCAACGCATAGTTTTCTTCCCTGGGCAACCAACCTGGAAGGGCATAAATTTTCCATCTTGAGCGTTGCGTTTTCGCCGGACGGGAAAAAATTAGCAACAGGCTCTTTCGACAAAAGCGCGAAAATCTGGGACCTGAAATCGGGTAAAAACATCAGCACGCTCCAGGGCCATAGTTCCTACGTCAGGAGCGTCGCCTTTTCACCGGACGGGAAAAAATTAGCAACAGGATCTAACGACAACAGCGCGAAAATATGGAATATCGAGTCTGGCAAAGAAATCATGACACTCCTTGGGCATAGCGCTTCCGTCAGGAGCGTCGCTTTTTCTCCCGATGGTAAAAAATTAGCCACCAGCTCTGACGACTTCACAGCAAAAATTTGGGACCTTGAGTCGAAGAAATCAATATTAACTCTCGAAGGGCATAGCTCTCCAGTCTTGAGTGTCGCTTTTTCCCCAGACGGGAAAAAATTAGCCAGCTGTTCAACCGACTACACGGCAAAAATATGGGATATCGAATCAGGTAAGGACATCCAGACACTCCGAGCGCATAGATCCACGCTCAGTAGCGTTGCCTTTTCTCCGGATGGAAAAAAAATCGCCACAGGCTCTCATGACAAGACTGCAAAAATATGGGATATCGAAACAGGCAAAGATATCCTGACCTTGAGCGGGCATACCAGTACCGTCTATAGCGTCGCCTTTTCACCGGACGGTAATCAACTCGTCACCGGCTCAGAAGATAAGAGTATAAAAATTTGGGACCTCGACTCGGGTAAAGACATACTGACCCTACGCGGGCATAGCACTTCTGTCAGGAGCGTCACTTTTTCCCCCGATGGTAAAAGACTTGCCACAGGTTCTGAAGACAACATCGCCAAAATCTGGAATCTTGACCCTGGGAGCGATATACAGAAACTCGACGCACATAGCGCCGGCATCTTGAGTATCGCTTTTTCCCCAGACGGAAAAAAACTCGCCACCGGTTCGCACGACCACACGGCAAAAATATGGGATATCTATACAGGTAAAAATATACAAAACCTTCAAGGACATGGTTCCCCTGTTTTGAGCGTCGCTTTTTCTCCGGATGGGAAAACACTCGCGACAGGTTCAGAAGACAAGACTGCAAAAATTTGGAACCTCGAGTCTGGGAAGGACATACAGACCCTAATTGCTCATACCGCATCCGTCAGGAGCATCGCCTTTTCGCCGGACGGAAAAAAACTGGCCACAGGCTCAGACGACGAAACAACGAAAATTTGGGATGTTGTCTCCGGGAAAAATATAATGAGCCTCCAAACGCGTAATGCTTCCGGCAGTGACGTCGTTTTTTCCCCGGACGGGGAAACACTCGCTACCAGCTCAGAAGACAGGACTGCGAAAATTTGGGAACTTGCCTCCGGGAAAGACATACTGACCCTCAGCGGGCATAATTCCTATGTGAGGTGCATTGCCTTTTCCCCGGATGGAAAAAAACTGGCCACCGGCTCTGACGACGGAATTGCAAAAATTTGGGAACTTACCTCCGGGAAAGACATACTGACCCTCAGCGGGCAAAGGCTAACCATTTTGGATATCGCCTTTTCCCCGGATGGCAAAAATCTCGCTACCTGTTCCCAAAATGGAATGACAAAAATTTGGGACCTTAACTCTGGAAAAGATATACTGACCTTCAACAGTTCACATATTTCTGTTGTCAACTCTATCGCCTTCTCTCCCGATGGGAAAAAACTCGCCACTGGCTCTTATGACCAAACCGCGAAAATTTTGGAACTTACCCCGGAAGGCTGGATGAGCGGCGCAGGAAGAAACCGGCAGTTGGCAGGTTTGACTTTCCGACAACTCGACGCTTACAATTTATCAGGCTTGCTGGATACCCGCCCGGAAAACGAACAGATTTTAAAACAAAGCAAGGTTTCGAGACAAATAACTGCATTTGCAGAACTATCTGCCCAAAACACCCGCAATAGCCGGGATTTGCGCCGCACTGCTACTGATTTTGGCCGAGCTGCCCGGCTTTACGGCTACGCATTTGATAACAGTGGAGATTCTGCATTGCTTGTTAAATTAGGCGATTTGTACCTACTTTGGGCAGAGGATATTTTAGCCTCCAATCGACCGGATACGGCCACCAGGTATATCGACCTTGCCTGTAGTCTCTATGAGGATAAATATCAATGTCCGAGGCTTTGGCATCTTTATGCTCAAAAAACAGGTAAGCCATTTAAATTCGATCGATTTTTAGATGCTGAGCGCGCAGATGATTTACAAGGCTACGGCGACTATTTTTTTGAAAAAGAACAATGGGCAGAAGCGCGGCAACTATACGAAAAAGCGCAGCGTAAACAATTTTCGACAGCAGCGCTTCAAAAACTGTACTTGATTTCAGAAAAGACCGGGAAATCATTTGATTTTCAACGTTTCCTGGCATTGGATAACACACGGGATTTGTATGATTGTGCTAATTTTTTTATTCGGAAAGCCCAACAACTTGAAAAATTCAAAGACCGGATTCCCGACTACCAAAATGCCTTGCATCTTCGGGAGAAACTAATAAAACTCGATACTGCTGCCCACCTTCGTTTCGAAACTGCCAATGAATATAACAACCTGGGTTTTTATCAGCTCTTTCTGCCCGACGGCAAGGCAGCCGAAGCCAGTATTCGCCACGCCCTCGAACTCGATCCGGCGAATAAATTCACGCATACCAACATTGCTCCGGCGCTGCTGCTGCAAGGCAAAACCAAAGAAGCAGAAGAAGCATACAAGAAGTGGGCGCCCCTGCCTTTTAATGAACCGGATCTCGCCACTTACCGCGACGCTTTTCTCGATGACCTGAAAAAAATGGAAGAACAAGGTGTGCAGGGTTTTGACTTTACGCGGGTGCGGGCATGGCTGGCGGAAAAGTGAGTGAGGGGGCGTAAGACCCGCGCACGGCGGTAAAACCCTTTTTAATCCGTGTCCAATCCATCCAATCCGTGTTCAATAATATATCTCCATGCTAAGCGAAAAAGAAAAAGTCCGGACCAGCAAATTCCTCAGCCAGGTACTTCGCCACAGACCCGAAAAAATCGGCATCCTGCTGGATGAAAATGGCTGGACGGATATGGAAACGCTCATCAAGCGCGCCAACCATTACGGCGTCCGATTGACCCTGGAAACGCTCCGGTACGTTGTGGAAAATAACAACAAAAACCGTTTTACTTTTGATGATTCGGGGACAAAAATCAGGGCCAGTCAGGGCCATTCCGTTCATATCGATTTAGGCTATGAGCCAAAATCTCCACCGGCCATTCTGTACCACGGCACCAGCGAGGCATCCGTTGCTTCTATTCTGGAAAATGGCATCGACAAAAGGAAACGCCACCACGTCCATTTGAGCATGGATGTTGAAACGGCCACCCAGGTAGGCGGCAGGCACGGAAAACCAGTGGTGCTGAAGATTCTTGCCCGGCAAATGGAGGCAAAAGGATTTATTTTTTTCCAGTCGGAGAATGGGGTTTGGCTGGTAGAAGGGGTACCTGCGGGGTATATTGAGCCGGTAAATGAAGTGCGTAAAAAGTAGAAAA
This sequence comes from Saprospiraceae bacterium, assembly GCA_022844265.1. Classification (GTDB taxonomy): domain Bacteria; phylum Bacteroidota; class Bacteroidia; order Chitinophagales; family Saprospiraceae; genus M3007. The sequence continues at coordinate 12,131 of JALHMA010000043.1, forward strand.
AATTATGCACCTGCTAATACCGTCGCCCTGCCCACCACCGCTTCCCCATCCCCACTCATCTCTCCCAGCCACACCGGCGCAATGGTATTCAGCCTGTTTTCCTCGAAAGGCATTTCGATTTTCACGTAATTGTCTGTGAAACCCGAGAGCAAAGCGCGGTTTTTGTGTTGCTCGAACAGGACGGGGCGCTCCGTGCCGGTATGCTCGCTGTAAAACGCACGGCGTTTCATTTCTGAGAGGCCGCGCAGGGCCTGGTTGCGGCGGCGGCGCTCTTCCACGGGCACTGCGCCGGGCATTTCAGCGGCGGGTGTGTTGGCGCGTTCGGAGTAGGTGAACACGTGCAGGTAAGAGATGTCCAGCGTTTGCAGGAACTGGTAGGTTTCCAGAAAATCCGCTTCCGTTTCGCCGGGAAAACCCACGATCACATCGCAGCCGATGCAGGCATGGGGCATCAGGCGTTTGGTCAGGGCCACGCGTTCGGCGTACAAGTCGCGGCGGTAGCGGCGGCGCATGTCGCGCAGTTGTTTGTCGTTGCCCGACTGGAGTGGGATATGGAAATGCGGCATAAAGCGCTGACTTCCAGCCACAAATGAAATAATTTCGTCTGTCAGCAGGTTAGGTTCTATGCTGCTGATTCGAAAGCGGCTCACTTCCTCCAGCAGGTCCAATTGCCGGATGAGGTCGATGAACATCGCCTCTTTCTGGATGCGGGCGCCCTCTATCACTTCCGTGCCGTTGCCGAAATCACCGAGGTTCACACCGGTCAGTACAATTTCCTGTGCGCCGCTTGCAGCAATCTGCCGGGCGTTTTGCAGCACACTTTCCACGGTATCGGAGCGGCTGGCCCCGCGCGCCTGCGGAATGGTGCAGAAAGAACATTTGTAGTCGCAGCCGTCCTGCACTTTCAGGAAAGAGCGGGTGCGGTCGCCGAAGGAAAAGGAAGCGGTAAAAGTGTTGACATCGCGCACTTCCCCGGCGTGTACCATGCCTTTTCCCTGCGCTTTGCTGATATCGTCGACATAATCGAGGATGCGGAATTTTTCACCTGCACCCAGTACCAGGTCGACGCCGGGAATGTCGGCGATTTCATGGGGCTTGAGTTGGGCGTAACAACCGGTCACGATCACAAACGCGCCGGGTTGCTGCCGCAGCGCCTGCCGCACGATTTTTTTGCACTCCTTGTCCGCCTGTTCCGTCACCGAGCAGGTATTCAGCACGTAAATGTCCGCGCCTTCCTCAAATTTCACCGGCAGGTAGCCGCTGCCCTCGAACAGCCGCGCCAAAGCGGAGGTTTCGGAGTAGTTGAGTTTGCAACCCAGGGTGTGAAAAGCGACGGTACGCGGAGTCATGTTTAGAAGTGAGAGGGTGAGAGACGTCCCCCTTGGCGTTGAGTTGTAATTTAGTCTGGATTTTTCAGGCCGGTAAACGTAATCGTGTTTGGTGTGTGGTATTTAGTGTTTCGGGAGCTTCGATTTTGGCAGTAGTTAATATCTTGGTCAATTTTCACGAGTTGCTACCCACAATTTCGGATCGCAAAAGTAATACAAAATCGTGAGTGCGGAGTCGTGAAAATTTGACCAAGATATTAACTACTGCCAAAATCGAAGCTCCCGAAACACTAAATACCACACACCAAACACGATTACGTTTACCGGCCTGAAAAATCCAGACTAAATTACAACCCAACGCCAAGGGGGATGAATCTCACCTCTGAATATCTTCTATCCTTTCCAGCAGCCATTTTTTCGATCCGGTGTAGGGCGTTTCCAGAATACGTTTTTTTAACTTTTCGATGGCCTGAGGATGGGAGGAATTGAGGGTGGACAGTTTTTTTAAAAAGATCAGGAAATTGCTGTAATCGCGTTTTAAGTTTTTGGAAATCACCTTGTTACGCCGCAGGAATATTTTAAAACTGTCGATCAGGGAATCCATGGCGAGGTACTCGTCCGATTCGTAATAGGTGCGGAGCAGGATCAATTTGGAGCCGAGGGCGTACACAATATCGTTGTATTCGACATCCCGCAGCAGTTCGATCACTTTGTCGTACTTTTTCTGGTGGGAGTACAGGTTGGCTAAATTGAAGGTGCGGGCGTTTTCGCGGATATTGGCAGGCAGGTAAGGCGCATACTCCTGAATAAATTGTTCTACCCAGTCGAACTCATTGATTCTCAACGCAATGGTCACTGTGTTTTTAAACACGCCTTCCGAAATTTGCCCGTTTTCCAGCAAAATACCCCATTGAATACTGTCTTTAATCAGGTTAAAAAAGACAGCGTAGTATTCGGTGCGTCCCTGATTGATTTTGAGTGCGCAGTAATTCTGCGCCGTTTGATAACATTCCCGCAGGTCTTCTTCCGGCAAATCGTTGGCAAATTGTTCGAGGTCGGCCACCAGATTCCAGAAATGTTCTTCCTGTTCGGGTTCGGTAAAACAGGCGATCACTTTTTGATACACGCTGATAATGGGCACATCGGCGAATTTCCCGCCGCGGATATATTCCCAAAAACCGGGAATCACTTCCAGCACCTCGTCGGTAACCCGGAAACCGCGATAGTGCAGCCAGCCGACGTAAAATTTCAGTTTTTGAACGATATAAAAACATTCCAGGTAATGATCTGCGGGCAGCAGCCGGTCCATATATCCGGTGGTGGAGACCGTTTTGGAGGCCTGGTTAAAAGCCTGCACGTGTTTTTTAAACTGGGCATAATAGTACTGCGAGGATTTTCCGACCGATGCGTTGATGTATTTATCGATCTGGCGTTCGGCGCCTGCCAGGTGTTTTTTCAGTTCCTGTTTGCCCAGCAATTGTTGCATTTCCAGCGCTTCCGACAGTGGATCCTGTTGCCGGGCTTCGGCCACCATAAATTGCAGCGCCAGGTGCGTCAGGTCGGAGGCTATCCGGCGCAATTGCAGATCATCCGGCTTTTTCCCGGGAAAAAGTTGTGACCAGACCCGTTGTTTTTCATAATCTGCCGGTGAAGACTGCCCCTTTCTGAGGGTTTCGTTGATGATTTCAAACAGCCTGGTTGCTTCGGGCAAATCGTTGAGATAAGGCGATTGCAAGTATTTTCGGAACCGGTTCAGTTCAGGTTTGGAAAAAGTCTGGAGAAGTGAAATCAGTTTTTCACTGAACATACGTAGATATAGTCGGGTTTGAAAGGTTGGAGGGGGGGTGAGTGTTTAGGGTTTGGTGTTTGGTAAACAGTCACTTAAGTTTTTGAGATTCACGTTTACCATAAAGATGTGGGGTTAAAACCCCGGATAGTTGGCGCCAACTACCGCCGGCTGAAGCCGCCGGTTATTAAACATTTCATTCCAAGGTCGATTTTTCCAAAACACTGCTCATTGTACTTCTTTTTCAATAACCTCCGGCTTCAGCCGGGGGAGCATGAAAAGGTCGAAGCCGGGGGTTTTAACCCCATTCCAATTTAAATGACCAAGTATTATATTGCAGGTTATTATATCGAACTTTGTTTCGAATCCAATTTGCCGCACTAACAAAATACCCACTTTTTTTAACACAAAATAATGAAAATCAGTTTTTTAGACAAAAGAAAGAACTTTTTTTTCTCCGACAAGTTATGGAAAATGTATTTGAATTTCGCCGAAAAATAACGAACCTTTGTAACGGTGAAAAACTACCCGTGAAAAACCAACGCCGAGTGGATATTTTTCCGTCTTGATAAAAATGATGGCGCTGATGCTCAATCCAAAACAGAACCGGTTTGTTACTTACGGCTTATTCATGTTGCTGATAACCTTGTATGTTGGCAACACCCTCCATGCGCAGTGTGCGCGGGTGGGCTGGGTAGCGAGTGTGACGCCCGGTTGTGGTGCAAAAATTATTGACCTCGACAATGGGCAGATTTTGCGGGCCTATGATGGAGCGGAGTCGTTGTCCGGCGGACAAACGATTCGTTTTAGCAGTGTTCCGGGGACGCTGCCCCAAGGCTGTTCATCAGAAGGTTACCCGGTTGTGGCATTGAGTTGTTTGTCGGACACGCTCCCCTGCGCTGCCCAGTTTGGTTATTTTGTCGGCAATCAGAGCGCTTTTTTGCTACATTTTGAAGCGAATGTGTACGATGCAGCGACGCAGGATTGCAGTTGGGATTTTGGAGACGGCTACACCGCTACCGGCAACAGTGTGCAGCATCAGTTTTCAGCGGCAGGCACTTATACGGTATGTCTTACGGTGAGCGACGCCTTCGGCTGTCAGGCTGAAATATGCAAGGAAATTTCAGTCAGCACGCAAAACCCGAATGATTGCGGGTATGAAATTGCCGTAACGGCTGTTCGCACCGAGTTGTATGGTCGACTAACCCCGATCACACCCAACCCGAACTTGGTCATCAGTTCCGTGGAATGGTATACCAGTAAATCCAACCAGGTTTTATCGTATGATCCTGTGCTAACCGCGCAGTTGCCGGGCTACGGCGATTACCTGATTTGTGCGCAATACAAAATAAAAGACACCAGTACGGGCGACTCCTGTACCACAACCCGTTGCCAGCCCCTGATCGTTGCCGAACCCGGCTGTAAAAATCCGGTAATGGATGCCGTAGCCACGATTTGTCCGCCGGTTTATGCGCCTGTTTGTGGTTGCGACGGCATTACTTATGCCAATGAATGCGAAGCCCAGGGTGCGGGTTTATCGGTCTGGTGGGCAGGCACCTGTGCGGAGGCTATGGGAAGTTGTCAGCTCGACATGGAGGCCACAATCATTGCGGGCAATCCCGAGAACGGTTACTGGGTGCGTTTTACCCGTACTTCCGATGATGATTTTGCCTTTATACAATTGGATTATGACGATGGCAGTCCACTTTGGGAAGGCACCCAGTTTGACACCATCGTGCATCACTATCCGGCCGGAGGCATTTACAAAACCAACCTGAGCGGCTGGGTGAATAACAACTGTGTCTCTTCAGTCACGGAACTTGTTTTTACCGATGCGTTCACCATGAACGTCCTGAATATGCCGGGCGGCACGGATTATGTGATGCCTGGCGATGCCAATGGCGACCGCGAAGCGAATGTGTACGATCTGCTGAATATTGGTATCGGGCATTATGTAGCCGGTGCGCCGCGCCCGAATGCAACGACGGCGTGGACGCCACAATTTGCGCCCGACTGGCCGAATACCGTGGCAGACGCCGTTAACTACAAACACCTGGACTGTGATGGCAATGGTACTGTAAATGCCCTGGATGCGGATGTGATCGTGCAACACTATGCGCCGATTGACACAACGCCTGTTTTCAATACTGCTGCTGCGCCACCGATTTGGGTATCGTTTCCGATGGATACAATCTATATGGATACCGATAATCCGCAGCCATTGGAAATCACTGCCGATCTGATGCTCGGCACCGCTGCCCAGCCTGCAATAGATTTGTATGGCCTGGCATTTGCCTTGAGGTATCCGGAATTTGTCAGCCACAACCTGTCGGCGAATTACGACGGCGCTTCCATGTTCGGGATCAATCACCTGCTCTGGCTCCCGCAGGACATCCACAGCCGCAGGCAACTGGATGTTGGCCTGACCCGTACCAACGGACAGCCTGCAAGCGGTTATGGCCGGTTTGCACAGCTTACTTTTCGCTCCGATTTTATCATCATTATCGACGTCGTAGACCGCACCGACCAGAATGTTATTCCTTTCCAGATATCCATCAACGGCTTAATGGCGATCGATGCACAGGGCAATGAAATTCCGTTGTCCGTCATACAGGATACTTTATGGATCAAATTAACGGGCACCTCTTCCACCAAAAGCCCTGATCGGGAAAAATTAGTATCCGTTTATCCGAACCCGACCAATGATTTTGCCATGATCTACAGCAAATACCTGTATATGAAACAGATCGAGGTGATCAATACATTGGGCCAGGTGTGCAGTACCCAGCAAAGTGCCGGTGGAACAGCCCGCGTCGATGTGAAGAACCTGCCGCAAGGCGTTTATACGCTGCGCATTCAGACCGACGAAGGGGTGGTGGAGAAGCGGTTGGTGGTGGAGTAGAAGGAGGGTTGATGAGGGTTGATAAAGGTTGATGAGAGTTGATAATAGCCACTCTATAAAGAGATATTCCATTTTCGAGTATCTATTATCAACTCTCATCAACCTTTATCAACCCTCATCAACTATTTTCTCACCGCACTTCCGGCCATCCCAGCCTTTTGCGCACCCCTTCCGTAAATTTCAGCATGGCGGTGCGACTCGCCGCGTTCATACCTTTAAAATAATCGGGATTGCGCTCCAGCAGGCTGACCGGCAGGACGTGGTAAGTCGATTTCCCGGAAGCGTTTTTATGGATATAGCGGTAAACGGGCACGATGCCCTGTTTGCCTACGGTTACTTCCGGCGAACCTTTTTTCTTTAATAAATCTACCTGAAACAAGATGCCGCCGTCGGTATTGGGTTGTTTTTGATTGGAGATAAAATTCCCGAGGGAATACACCACTATGGCTTCTTTCGTAGAGCCGTCCGGCATTTTCACCTTTTCCTTTTTAACAGGTTGTACTACGTGCGGGTGCATACCGATGACCATATCGGCGCCATTGCGGATCAGGAAACGCGCCAGGCGCTGCTGGTCTTTGTTTTCATTGAGTTGGTACTCCAGTCCCCAGTGCATAATGGCGATGATATAATGCGGTTTGCGGGCTACGGCTTCCTTCAAATCAGCTTTCATTTGCACCGTATCGATCAGGTTCACCACCGTAGGCGCTTCTGTTTTCAAACCGTTGGTGTCGTAGGTATAATTGACAATGGCAATTTTAAACCCGTTTTTGTACACCATGAGCGGGTAAAAAGCATCGCGGTCGCGCTGGTTTTTGAAAGTGCCGGTTTGTAAAAAGCCCAGATCGCGCAAGGTTTGCACAGTGTTGGTGACGCCCAGGCCATGCGCATCATTGGAGTGGTTGTTGGCCGTTACCAGCAGATCGAAGCCTGCTTCCTTGAGGGCTTTGGCTAAGTCGTCGGGACTGCGGAACATCGGATAGCCGGTATACGGCGCTTTGCCGGGCAGGGTCAGTTCCAGGTTGCCGATGGCAATGTCGGCTCTTTCGAGCACAGGTTTGATGTATTGAAAGCAGGGCGCGTAGTCGTATTTTTTATTTTTCACCACTTCCGCGCTTTGTATCTGTGGCGAGTGGCCCATAATATCACCTGCAAAAATGAGGCGCAGGGTGTCGGTTTGGGCCGCTCCAGGGGCGGAAACGAGCAAATACAAGGCGCCTGCAAAAAGCAGGCGAAAGAAACTCCGTTGTTTGAGCATTATTGACGTGAGATCGGTAAGTAGTTATCCGTTATGAGTACAGAATCGCCTCATTTTTTTGAGTATCTGAGGATTTGAGTATTCGAGTATCTGACTGATAACGAATCATTTATACTCAAATACTCCATACTCGAATATTCAAAAATGTAGATGACACAATCACCCCGAAATCAGCCCCGCTTTTTCAGAAATATCCATCATGCGATCGATACTGGCCCTTCCGTCGCGGATAACCCAGTCAGCAAGCACAATTTCCGGCAATTCGTACTTCATGCAGAGGTACAGTTTTTCCAGCGTATTGCGTTTCATGTGCGGGCATTCGTTGCAGGCGCAGTTGTTTTCCGGCGGGGCTGGAATGAAGGTTTTATGCGGACTTGCTTTTTGCATCTGGTGCAAAATACCCGCCTCGGTGGCCACGATATACTCCTGGGAAGGGTCGCTGATGGTGAATTTAAGCAGGCCCGTTGTGCTGCCGATGTAATCCGCCATGTCGAGGATATGCGTTTCGCATTCGGGGTGCGCAATAAACTTGGCGTTGGGGTGCCGCTGCCGGAGTTTGACAATACGTTCCTGGCTGAAAATTTCATGTACCATGCAGGCGCCATTCCAAAGCACCATATCCCGGCCTGTTTTTTTGATCAGGTAAGCGCCCAGGTTTTTATCCGGGGCAAAAATAATGGGGCGATCTTTCGGGATACTTTCGATCACCTGCACGGCATTGGTGCTGGTGCAGCAAATATCCGTCAGCGTTTTGAGTTCGGCCGTACAGTTGATATAACTGACTACAATATGGTCGGGGTATTTTTCCTTGAATTTGCGAAACAGGGCGGGCGGACAGGAATCGGCCAGCGAGCAGCCCGCTTTCAGGTCGGGCAGCAGCACTTTTTTTTCCGGCGCTAATATTTTGGCCGTTTCAGCCATAAAATGTACGCCGGCAAAAACGATGATATCGGCATCCGTAGCAGCCGCTTTTTGTGAAAGGCCGAGGGAATCGCCGATGTAGTCGGCAATATCCTGTATCTCCGACTCCTGGTAATAATGGGCCAGGATAATGGCATTTTTTTCTTTTTTGAGGCGATTGATCTCCGCCACGAGGTCGAGCGTTGGATCCACTTCCAGATCGAGAAAACCCACGCGATCCAATTGTTGGCTGGCAGAAGCAAGTGTTGCGGTCATGGTGAAGTTAGGAATGAGGGATGAGGAATGAGGAATGAGGGATGTGAAATGAGAACGGTTGAAAGGTGGTTCTTGTTTAAATGTATCAGGCTATGTTAGGTTTTTCCGGCAACAAAGATATAAAAGTCTTCAGTCATCAGTGCGAAGTCCGTAGAGTGCGAAGTCGTCAGTGCGAAGTGCGAAGTCCGTAGAGTGCGCCGTAGCACTGACGACTTCGGACTTGCTACGGCGCACTCTACGGACTTCGGACTTCGCACTGATGACTTCGGACTTTACTTATCTTTACCCATAAATCAGGTCTTAAGTAGGTGTACAAAATTAGTTTTGATTAAATTCTTTGCAAATGCTTGATTATCAACACTGATAACCGATAACTAATAACGGATAACTACTCACTCATGCAAATTGCCATTATCGGCGGCGGCGCTGCCGGTTTTTTTGCAGCGATCAACTGCGCCGAGGCCAACCCGGATTGTCGCGTTACCATTTTTGAACGCGGCAAATCCGTACTGGAAAAAGTGCGAATCAGTGGTGGCGGTCGCTGCAATGTTACCCATGCCTGTTTCGATGCCCGCGCATTGGTGCAATATTATCCGCGTGGCCAACGGGAATTACTGGGGCCTTTTTTGCGGTTTGGCCCGGCAGAAACAATTGCGTGGTTTGAGCAACGTGGCGTACAACTGAAAACAGAGGCCGATGGCCGAATGTTTCCAACAACGGACGACTCCGGAACCATCGTCGCCTGTCTGCAACGGGCCGCCCAGCAGGCCGGTGTACAGGTGATGACTTCTTCCAGGGTAGAACACATCGCGCCTGCTTCATCCGGTGCGTGGCAATTGCAGATCAACGGCGATGAACGCCCCCGGATTTTTCAAAAATTAATGATTGCTTCCGGCAGTAATCCGGCCATCTGGCAACTTTTGCGCGGACTGGGCCACAGCATCGTAGAACCGGTACCTTCTCTTTTTACTTTTAATACAAAAGATACCCGGCTGCGCGATCTATCGGGCGTTTCGGTGCCGGACGCGGCGTTGCGTATTACAGGCACTTCGCTCAGCGCCCGCGGACCGCTGCTGATCACCCATTGGGGTTTGAGCGGACCGGCTATCCTGCGTATTTCAGCATGGGGCGCCCGGCAATTGTATGACCTGAATTATCGTTTCCCGTTGGAAATAAACTTTACCGGAGATAAAAAAATCGCGGAAATACAGGAAGAACTGCTGCGCCTTAAAACTGCGCAGGGCAAAAAAACAGTGGCAGCCCATCCTTATCCCGATATACCGCTCCGGTTCTGGCAACAACTCACGGCGGCAGCCGGTATCCGCCCGGAACTGCGCTGGGCCGATCTGGATAAAAAAACAGTGCAGGCTTTGGCGGAACAAACAGGCGCCGCCACGTTTCAAATTGCAGGAAAAAGTACCTTTAAGGAAGAATTTGTCACTGCCGGCGGTGTTTTTCTCAAAGAAGTAGACTTTAAAACCTTTGAAAGCCGCCTGCAACCCAACCTGTACCTGGCAGGTGAAGTGCTGGACATTGACGCAATCACCGGAGGTTTTAATTTTCAGGCCGCCTGGACGGGTGGGTGGATAGCAGGACGGGCTTTAGCAGAGGTGAGAGGGTGAGAGAGTGAGAAGTGAGAGGGGCCTTTCCAATGGTCGCTTGGCATCGCGCGCTGCTTATTGACGGGGTGACTTCAAGTCACCCCGTCAATATACCGCAACGAACATTTGAAACGCACCTAGTGAGAATCAAACGTATAATACCATGCCTGACTTGACACGACTTGTTGGCACCTTGCCAGGGACAGATTTTTTGCTCACAGCAGCAGGCCGGTTCACTGTGCCCATTCGTGCCCGTACCCGAAGTCAGCCGTTCTGTTGGAAGATAACCTTGCTTTGTATGTTTTTGAGTTGCGAATTCCAGGGTTTCGCCCAAACTTTCCAGAAATTGTACACCAACCCGACCGGTACGTTTTTCACTGCTCAGGATATTTGCTCGGATACCGCGCAAGGGTATTATGTAACGGGCGGCATACAGGGCGACCAGCCTCAAACCTTTGTTTTCAAAACGGATACGGAAGGACAACTCATCTGGAGTAAAAAATGGACGGCTGCGGATACTGATTATAACTTCCAGACAGGGCTTTCAATTAAAAAAACATCCGATAATGGGCTGATTATCACTTCTTTAAAAGAGAAAAATGCCATCGTAACCGGTGGTATTTTACTAAAAACCACTGCTGCCGGCGATTGGGAATGGTCTAAAAGCGCTCCCTGCCTTTGGCGAAACAGCGAAGTATGCACGGATGAAGGCCACGTCTATTACGCCTCGGAGGGCAAGGGCGTCAGAAAAGTGTACATCGGAAAAATCAGCAATGAAGGACAGGTGCTGTGGGAGCGATGGCTGGAAGCGGGCGCCATGGATTTTTATACAGTCGAGTCGCTGGTGCGTTGCGGAAATGGCGATATCGTCGTGGCCTTACTGGTTTCCAAAATTGAAAACGGCACCCTGATTGGGCCGGAACAGACCGTATTGTTTCGCATCAATCCGGCGGGAGCGGTGCAGCAAGTCGCCTTTTTTTCGGTGGTACACCTGGCCGCCCTAACCCCCCTTTCGGATGGCCGCATTGCCTTTCGTTGCAGCGCCAGCGATGTAACCTGGACGGGTATGGGACTTATGGACGAACAGTTTAACTGGTTGTGGTTTAAAAAAGCAGGCCTGGGCGTTACGGCTTTTTTACCCAATATTATCGGTCA
>JALHMA010000044.1 GCA_022844265.1 Saprospiraceae bacterium
GGGTTGACCATTGTAATTGACCAGTGCTTGCAGGTTGAATCCGGGCGCGCCCGGCCCTACGGTGTTCGGGTGCTGCGCCTGGTGGTATGCTTCTGCCGCCAATAGCGCGAAGGTGTAAGCCAGCGTTTGTTTAAAACCGGAGGGCGGGTTTAAGATATTACCGGGAATGTTGGGGCCTGTTTGTGGGACGCCGCCTAATTGTTGGATATAAAAAGTGTTTCCTCGTTCGAGCCAGGGCACATCTACAGCCGGCAGTTTTACATTCTGAATGGAAACGGGGTTGCCGAGTAGGCCCGCTTTGCTGTCGTTGGGCGCTGTCGGGAAAAAATCGACCGTTAGTCCCGGCTTACCGGCCCAGTACGTATTGGCGGCAATATTGCCGTCGGTGTCTTTTACCTGCTGATTGTAAAAATCAACTAAACTGCTGCTGGAAACGTTGGGCGTGGAAAAAGTAAAACAGGGCGGCTGCACCTTGGGCGGAAATTGCCCTTTCGGCCCACTCGGCGAGACGCCGGGCCGCAAGTCGAGCGCGGCAATCTGGGCTAAAGGCCCGCCTAAACCCATTCCGCAGATGTACAGCGGCAAATTTCCCAGGAATTGTTGAATGCTGTCCCAAATAGCATCCCGGGCGGACAGGTAAGCGGTATTGTACAAATCGTCAATCGTTAAAGTACCGTCAGACACCCTCGTGATATCGGAGGAAAGGGGATCGGGGGGCGCTCCGTATTGATAATATAGAAAAAAATTGCTCCAGTTCATCCCCAGGGCCAAAACTGCGATCTGCTCTGACGTAGGGTCTTGCGGATCGGAGTATCCGTTGGCCAGAAAACCCTGTACCTCCGGAGCGTTGGGAGGCGACGCTGCGCCATGAATATAAGCGAGTGTGGACCAGCCGTTGGGGTAATTGGGGCCAAGCGTGGTGACCTTCGAGCTGTTTGCTTCTCCCGCCAGGGTAGCCATCAATATTTCAAAGGCAGTAGAGATGGATTTCATTGATGGATTGTCTAGGTTGGATGATTTGAAAGGTTGGAAAGGGTTGGATGGTTGGATGGTTGGAAAGGTTTGATGGTTTGATAGTTTGAAAGGTTGGATGGTTTGAGGTGGTAACTCATGGCTTACGTTACCACCTCAAACCATCCAACCTTTCAAACCATCAAACCTTTCAAACCATCCAACCGAACTATAAACTACGTGATATTCCAACTGACCTTACCGGACTTACCATTATGGCCTGGCCCGCCGGGGCCGCCGTCCGTCCCATCGTGGCCTACCGGCGCAAAAGTGGGGGGATCGGTATCGGGATACACCTCATTTGCGCCGCCGGGGCCACCGGGGCCGCCTTTTCCCAAAGGCCCTGTGTCGCCACCTGAACCGGGATCGCTGGTTACGCTCAAACGCGAGGTTATGATTGTATCCTGCGCATTGATGGTTACAGCGCCGCCATCTCCGCCCGTTCCACCGGTACCGCCCGTTCCACCGGGACCGCCGGGACCACCCTGGCCACCGCTGGTGAGGGCGACTTTTGATTTCTTCAAACAGGAATCGGTGTTTTTTCCGCCGGCGCCGCCGGGACCGCCCTGGCCACCCTGGCCGCCCGTTCCGCCGGTGCCGCCCTTGCCGCCGGTACTTTGCACATAGATCACCTGACTGCTCAGTGGAATATTACCGATGTTCAGAATGAGAAAAGAAGCATCCACACCGGTTCCGCCAGTTCCGCCGTCGGTACCTTCAATGCCCTTATCTCCCTGATCGCCGTTGGTGGCGGGCACACATTTACCGAGCCAACTGGGGCCTTTCCCATCCGTACCATTTTTGCCGGGTTGGCCACTGAGGCCCGCAGCGCCGGGATTACCAGTGGCGCCTTGTTTTGCAGTGATATTGATATCTATTACAGGCATGTTTAAGAAGTTATTGGTTATTCATACTGTGTCATCTAAATTATTGAATATTCGAGGATGCGAGTACTTGAGTATAAATGATTCGTTATCAGCCAGATACTCGAATACTCAACTCTTCAGATACTCAAAAAAATCAGGCGAGTATGTATCAATCACAACTGTTTTACAATAATATCCGATGGTTTTCCATTGATGCCGGTGCCTCCATTGCCATCAGAACCGCCGGGAGGATTACCTCCGCCTTCGGTTCCGCCTTTACCGGGATTGCCTGGAAGCCCGCCTACTTTTTTCGGCTCGACACCTCCTTGCAGGCTTGTATAATAAATGGTTACCACATTTCCATCTCCGCCGTCTCCGGCTTTTCCGCCTATTGCTCCCCTACCGCCCGGGCCTTGAGGGCCCTGGTTCGCTTTTGTTGTACATGCTCCATGTGCGCCTACATCACCCGGAAGGCCGCCGGGGCCGCCGTCGCCGCCATTGCCACCTTTACCGCCGTCCTGTCCGTTGCCGCCGCCGGCGATGATAATGAGTTTTCCGGTAATCGCTTGTTTCACCGTCATGGTGAAAGTGCCCTGATTTTGTCCCCTGCCACCGGGCGAGCCGGGGGTTCCGTCGCCGCCTTTAATCCCCGGTTTTCCATCCTGTGCCTGGGTAACACATACCCAGGGACAACCTTTTACACCCATATCCTGCTTTTCAACGGCGCCGTTGCCGGGCGGCCCCTGCGGTCCCGGTTTGGCATCCTGGCCGTCTGGCGCAGCTTTGGTGTAACCTGCGACGGATATGTCGATCACGAAGTCGGTGCCCGGGTCTGCTGCCTCGTATCCGTTTTTCAACTGCGGACTGACTGTTACAAAGTTGTTACAATTGATTTTAAAGTCTTCCGCCTCCGAGACAATGGAGCCCCCGGGTTCCATGATGATTTTGTCATAATTCCACAGAATCGGCGTATTTCCTTTGACTACTATCTTGTCTTTAATGATAAAAGGATCCGAGGAAGCGAAATAGGCAACCTTGGTAGGAAACAGCGCCGAATTAATCAGCGGTTCGTATTCTTTTACCCTCTCGGAATTGCCCAATACAAAAACCGTAGCGGCCTTTCTGACGTTTTTGACATCTGTTTCGCTCAAGCCGTTCCATAATTCATAGGTGCTTTGTGCATTCGCCAGATGATCCAGTATTTTATCCGTCAGGGGGGGAGGCGCCTCGATATGGTCATCCGGGAAAGAATCGGGAATACCCAGCATTTCATTCATCTGAGCGATGGAAGCAACCGTGATAATTCTGGGTGTAATATGCGATTCCAATGGATCGGAAGACAAAACAAGCGGCCCGTCTCCTCCGGACTCAAGCCCGCCCTCATGCGAACTGAAATCCGGCGGCAAACCTAATCTGACATTCACCTCAGCATAATTTTTCTGGGCTTCTGGATCGAGCGATTCAAATGGCATAAGTCTTTGATTGTTATAGGTGAACAGGAAAAAGGGCAATCAAGCAAAGGGCAAAAGGCAATGTAAATCAATGCGTTACGGAAGATTTATAGCGCGTTCGAGAATTTTTCGCCCTTTTTCTTACGGAAATTACGACTCCTTCGACATGGTGGTACAATTGATCGTAAAATCTACGTCGGCATTAATAGCACCACCCGATTTAAAAATAATGTCCGGGTAATTCCAGGCCACCGGGACGGGGCCGGTTACCACAACAGGTTGATCAATAATATAAGGCGTAGCAGCGGCAAAGTAGGCTACAGACATGGGGAACATCTGCGCATTGATCAACGGCTCGTAGTCTTTTACTTTTTCCGGCTTGCCTAAAACATAGGCTCTTGCGGCTTTGGGCAGGTTCGTTTTGATCTGGTCTTCCGAGCAATGACTAATTTCTGCCGGATAATCTATATCGGTATCGTCCCGGTCGGCAGCATTGCCTATCAAGGCTTTTAAATCAGCAATGCTCTGTACGGTAATGAGTCTGGGCGGAATATCGGACTGCGCGGGATCAGCGGAGAACGTGAGGGATTTGCCGGTATATTCCTGCGGTTGATAGGTACTTTCTACATCATCCAGGCCGAATTTTTTGTTGACGGCTGCGTAGTTTGTCTTTTGCTCGTCCGTTAAGTCATTGTTTGACATGATCCAATTTTCATTTGATTTTAAAACTTTTCAAAGGTAAATGGGAAAGCGGCAACACTTGGTGGACAAATGTTACGAGTTGGTGGACAAGTGTTTCATTTTTTGAAACCCTCAACTGCGAATAGCCGACGGTGCTTCGCCAAACTCTATCCTGAATACCCTGAAGAAGTATTTCGGGTCTGAAAATCCGACATCCGTGGCAATGTCAGAAATTTTGAGGTCGGTCGTACACAACAATTCAAGGGCCTTATACAGCCTGATTGTGCGGATAAAACGGCTTGGAGACTGCCCGGAGAGGGCTTTTATTTTTCGAAAAACCTGTACCCTGGAATAGTAGACGATCTTAGCCAGGTCGTCGATGCTTATTTCATCCTGCAAATTCTCTTCCACAATATTGCGGATTTTAAGCAGGAAAGGATCTCTGTGATCCTGGCGCCAGGAAGCAATTTTTTGTTGCAGGGTACCGAAGGAGGGCGTAAGTGCCTGCTTGTCTACAAGCATAAAATGTTGCCGAAAGTGCGGATGAAGCTGCGTTTTCATTTGTTTTGACGAAAGGGATGTTAATAAATCGGTCTTTTTTACATCGCTGTCGGGATTAATGGCTGCAATATACAAAGGTGGAAAACAAACTGATTACATCATACGGAAAATTTTTATCATATACTTTTACTCCGGCAGCGTCACCGTCCCGATATGGAAGTTGCTTTTGCTGAACATCTTAGGTTTGATGGACACAAAGAACAGTTTGTTTTTCTGAAACGGACTGCTGTCTTTGGGCACAAAAAGTGATTCCACATCTTTGGCTTCAAACAGTTTTTTGCGCACCAGTTTACCATCGGGCGTGAGCGTGGTCATTACGGCGATGCACTCTTTGAAGTTGTTGACGCGTTTGGGCTTGGGGTTGTTCACCGGCTTGTCCATATTGTCTTCGTCTTCGTTGTAAAAAAACACAACATCGTTGCCGTACAGCAGCGAGACATAAGAAATAAAGTAATCGGTATTGATGCCTACCTGGTATTTGGGAATAGCGTTGACGCGCTCGATTTCACCTTTGGTATTGATGGTAAAAACGATGATGTCTTTTGAATTGTACTCATAGGTGGTCGAGTACGTCCGCCCGTTGTACGAGGTGCGTACGATGACATAGTTTTCTTCCGCCACGACCACCGCCGAGCCGTCGTCGCGCACCAGAAAGTCGCTGAACTTGAAGGAATCTTCCAGTCCCATATCGCCGCCGCGGTCTTTGTCGGTGTTTTTTTCTCCAAATTTTTTAAGATCGGAAGCGGTAAATTCTTTCTTGTTGCTGGCGGTGATCGTGCCGTCGGAAGCAAGATTGAGGTAAAACACGCCCTGCAAACTGCCGTTTTTCTTGTCGGAGTAAAAACCCGCACACTTCAGGTTGTCGCTTTTATCGGTCGTCAGCGATGCGCCGCGAATGAACGAGTCGCCCAATTGCAGGCGGAATTCGCGTGGCTTTTCACTATCCTGCGTGAAATGAAAAAGCATCATGTCATAAGCGGCAACCGATTTGTTCTTGTTGTTTTTTTTGCTCTCCTTGGCCCTTTTTCCCTCATATACCTTGGCCAGCAGGTACACGCTGCCGTCATTTTTGAGCAGCGTGGCGAGTACGTCCACCTGCTCTTCCGTGTATTTGAAAGAGGTATTGCGCGACCATGCCGGCGTCAAATCCTTGTTCAGCACAGAGATAAACAAACTAAAAGGTTCGTCGTCGCGGTCTTCGTCCGACATTGCCCGGAACAGCAGTTTGGAAGAGTCCTGCGAGATGTTCCAGAGTACCTTGGGAATATCCCTGCGGTTTTCATATTTGAACCTGGCGACGTCCTGCGTGGCGCCATGTTTGCCGTCCAGATACAGCGGTAAAATGCTGAATTGAATATAGTCTTCTTTTTTGTTGGCCTCCGAAAAAAGCCAGATAAACTGCCCGTTGAAATAGCGCATACCTAACGATGAAATGCCCCTGCGGTCGGATTTGTATTCTTTGCTAAAAACGAGTTTGAAATTCGGATCGTACTTTTCCAGGATAGTGGAAGAAATGGCGTTTCGACCGCTGAATCCGCTGCGGTCGCCGTCATAGAAATACATGTAATGTCCGCTTGCATCGGAAAAAAGATGGCTTTCAAAGGACCTGTTTTTGGAGAGTTTGAACTCCGGGCTGATGTTCACCACAGGTTTTTGAGCGTTGAGAAAAAAACTGCCTGCCAGAAGCAGCAGCTGAAGTGTGGCAAAGCGTATCATATGTAAATAGTTATCGGTTATTAGTTATTGGTTATTAGTGTTGATAATCAAGGACTTACAAAGATTTTAATCTAAACTTCAGCAATTTCTAATGTAAGATAATTGCGTAAAATTAGTGAAAAATCCGCCCAACTGCCACCACTGCGTATTTGCCCCTGTCTATCGGCAAAACGCTACAACGTATGAACTCAACTTTTAAATGCCTCATGACTGCGGCACTGCTTTTTTCCGCTTTTGCACTGGCCGCTCAACACAGCCAATGGAGCCTTCGTTTAGGCGCCGGCCGTATCGACCGCCAGGATCAGATTTTTTCTCCTTTCGTTCAAAGTGGCACCTCTGTTCAACAACTCGGGTTGCACTGGCAGCGCTCCGCAAGATGGGAACAATTTGCCGATATTAACTACAGCGGATTCGCAGCGACCCGCTTCCCGGTCTTTGATTACACCAAAAAGCCGGAACAGGAAACGAAGACTATCCTGCCGCATACTTTTACTTTTGTGGAAATCAACTATGGGCTGGGCAAAAAATGGCAGTCCGGCGCGTACACATTCAGCGCAGGCGGCGCACTGGAAAATACCGTGCAGGCGTTCAACTATCAGTATGGTGAAGCCTCTTTTTTCGGCTATTTCGCCGCGTTCAGCCTTAGCCCCTGGCTGCAAATTTCGAGGCCCCTGGGCCATAAAGGCCATTTAAAGGCGGCCATGAGTATCCCTTTGATGTCGTGGGTGGCGCGTTCGCCTTACCTAATCAACGACGATGAATTTATTGAAAACGCCGCTTCTCACAAAGGCTTAAAAACCTTCGCCGATTTCATCCAGGACGGCAGTCTTCAATTTCCGGATCAGCTGCAAAAACTGAGCGCCTCGCTGGGTTATTCCTATCAATTGGGACAACGCTGGACGGCCGGCGTGCAATACCGTTTCCAATTTATTCGCCACACGGATCCACTGACTTTATTGTCGTATCAGAATGACCTGCGGGTGGAAATTGGACTGAAATTTTAGGGTGAATCGTGAGTCAGGCGTGTGCAAAGGATTTTGTTCTGCGCTTGTCCTCCCCCGGCCTGCGGCCACCCCCTCCAAAGGGACAAGCGCAGAACAAAATCCTTCGTACGTGAAACGTGAGAACCAATGCCAAGCAGTAGCACTCAAAAACACTAAAAAACCAAAAAACGAAAACACCAAAAAACGAAAACACTAAAACACAAATAAACATGAAAAACATCCTGCACTATATCGCCATTTTTTTGCTGTTCAGTTGGGGCACGGCCTGCCGCAAAACATTCTTTGAAGCGGAACCGCAAGCACAACCGGAAGCCATTTTTGAAAATTTCTGGACTTCCTTCCAACAGCATTACGGGCCTTTTTCAGAGCGTGGTGTGGACTGGCAGGCGCAGTACGACCACTTCCGCCCCCAGGTCGACGGCCAAACGACAGACGCGGAACTGTATACTGTGCTGACGCAAATGGTCGCCGTACTTGCAGACGGGCACGTCAGTATCACAGCGCCCGACAGGCCGGTTTTTAATGCCAACCGGTACTTCAACGAACGCATCGACGATAGTTTGTTCATGCTAAAGGTGGTGCAGCAACATTACCTCACCGACGGTTTTAAAAGTATAAAAGACGACGATTACGTGTACGGCCTGATGCCCAATGGCATTGTGTATGTGTATTTCCGATTCGTGGGCGCCAACTGGGACGTGATGAACGATATTCTGGAAAAATACCCCGATGCAAAAGGCCTGATCGTGGACCTGCGCCACAACCTCGGCGGAGATTTCACGTATGCCTTCAGCAATATGGGCCGGCTGACAGATCAGAAACGGTTCGTTTTTAGTTCAAAAACCAAAAACGGCCCGGAGGCTGACGCTTTCACAGGCTGGCACGACTGGTCGCTGGAGCCTCAGGGCACATTTTGGAACAAAAAAATAGCAGTACTGACCGACCGCTATACCATCAGCGCCGGAGAGCGGGCCACCATGGCGTTTCATACGCTGCCAAACGCCACGCTACTCGGCGACACCACCAATGGCGCGCACTCCACCATGATCGGGCGCGAACTGGCCAATGGCTGGAAATACACCATTGCCACACAAAAAGTGCTGATGCCCGACGGCAAATCTTATGAAGGCATCGGCATCGCCCCGGATATCCTGGTTCGGAACAACCTGGCAGACCTGAAAAACGGGCAGGACGCAGTGCTGGAAAAAGCGATTGATTTGCTAAAATGAGGATTTGAATATATGAGTATTTGAGTATTTGAGTATTTGAGTATTCGAGTATTGGCTTGAGTTGTCAGTCAAATACTCGAATATTCAAATACTCAAATACTCATATACTCAAATACTCCCATCCTCAAATCCTCGAATAACGCACCTGCACCAATCCCGATTCAAACGACTTACAATCAACTAATTGCAGTTTTTGTTCCGGGTTTTCGTCAGGAAACAACCGGATGCCGTCGCCCAGCAGCACCGGAATAATGGAAATGACGTAGGTATCGATCAGGTCAGCGCGGCGCAGCGCGGTCACCAATTCGGCGCCGCCGTCACAGTAAATGTTACCGCCAGGCAGGCTTTTCAGGCGAGCGACCAAATCGGGCAGACTTCCCGAATAAAACACGATGTTCCCTTCCGCCGGACGCTCCTGCCGGGTGATGATGTAACATGGTTTGTCTTTGTGCGGAAACTCGATGCCGAAACTCAACACTTTGTCATACGTTTTGCGGCCCATGATGACCGTATCGACTGTATGTACAAAATTGGCATAACCGTAGTCTTCTCCCGGGCGTTCCACGCTGGAAAGCCAGTCGATATCCCCGTCCGGGCGGGCAATGTAGCCGTCGAGGCTCATAGCGATGTATAGAATCAGTTTGCGTTCCATTTTTTTTGATTTTTACCACCTATTTTGAATTACCAAATTTTTTACCACATAGATACATAGAACTACCACATAGTTCACATAGCGTTGAGTGTAAACCTTATGTGAACTATGTGGTAGTTCTATGTATCTATGTGGTAAAAAATTTGGCAACTCAAAATAGGTGGTAAAACATGCGGTAAAGAAAAATCCCCGGAAGTACGTCCCCGACATACTTTAAGTCAAAAAGCAAATATCTTGCAGCCTTCTGATGGATATTGAATGGTGCATGTTTAGACAATACCGCATTTGGCTTTTATCGGTTTTACCCCTCTTGACTGGGCCTGCTACTGCCCAGCAACCGTTCCGGTTCGAGCAGTTACCTGCCGAGACGCGGCTCATGCATGGCGGCATCAATTGTATCACCCAGGATAGCAAGGGTATTCTCTGGCTCGGCACCTGGTCGGGCCTGATGCGTTACGACGGTTATAAAGTGCGCACCTTCCAGCAGGAGCCGGGCACCAGCGATGGTCTGCAAAGCGACCAGGTCACCGCGCTGGTAGAGGACCGCGCGGGCCGGCTATGGGTCGGAACCGTCAGTGCAGGCTTCCATTGTTTCGACCGCGCCACCGAGCGATTTGTGCATTACCGTTTCAACCCAGACAACCCTAACTCCTTGTCAGACAATGATGTGTGGGGTTTGTTTGAAGACAGCAAAGGTTGTATCTGGGTGGGCACCAAAAAAGGGCTGAACCGTTTTAATCCCGAAACAAAGTCATTCCTGCGCATTTACGCGCCCGGCGACGACATCGCCCGCCCCAGTTCGGACTATATTTATTCGATCTGTGAAACGCCGGACGGCTCCATCTGGTCGGCCACTTCCCGGGGCCTGATGCGGATCAAATTCAGCGATGAAAACAATTACAATCTGCGCAATTATTACCTCGAACCCGTTGCGGGCGATTCCTTTTTAGCCAATTTTATTTACCGCGTCCGGCCCGTGCGCAGCGAACCGAATACCTTGTGGGTAGGCTCCAAAGCCGGATTGCGCAAAATCCGTTTTGACAACAACAACTTCGATTTTTTACAAATCACCGCCTCCTACCAGGCTGCTGCCGGCAATCCTGCCAGCCTGAGTTACAATGTGGTATCTGATTTTTGGGAAACCGCCGACGGCAATTTGTGGGTCGCCACTTACCACGGTTTGAATTTATTAGAGCAAAAAACCGGAAAATTCCGCAGGTTTTTTGCGCAACCCGACGAGCCTTACAGCCTGAGCAACAACTTCATCCGCTCCCTTTACCAGGATAGGACCGGGATTTTATGGCTGGGTACGGACAAGGGCGTGAACAAACTGAACCTGCGCCGCAAACCCTTCCACAGCGTCCGTTTCGACCAAAAAGGTATCGGCGCCAACAGCATCGTCAGCAGTATTTGTAATGGCGGCGCCCCGGGCAGCCTCTGGGTGGCCACCAATGGCGGGCTGAACCGGATCAGTAGCAGCCCTGCGCTGACCCAACCGACGCACTATGTGCTGGCGCCGGCGCATTTAGGCGATTTTGCGAATTTTATTACTGCCGTCTGGCGCGATAATGACGGCTGTATATGGTTGTCTACGCAGGGAGCAGGCGTGATGCGCATCCGGGAACGGGATATCCCTCTGCAAGGCGGCAGGATCACAAAACTGGAACAGTTTTCCCAAAACGCCCCGCCCCTCATCAACGACAACTACGTGATGAACCTCTACCCATCGGCGGAAGGCGGCATGTGGATGGGACTTTGGGATGGCGGACTGGCGTATTTTGACAACCGGGACAATTCGCTCACACACTTTCAGAACGTCGGCAACATGAGCCTCACCGCCTCGCCCAATGTGTCGTTGCTGGAAAAAAAAGAAAACGGGCAGACAATACTCTACGTCGGCACCCGGGGAAACGGGCTGCTGAAGTTTGTATTCAATCCCGCAGAGCGCTCCCTGCACCTGGAAAGGCAGTATCGTTTTATTGCCGGACAAAAGGGTTGTTTGAGCAACGACAAAATCAATGCCCTGTTCAACGACAGCCGCGGAAGACTTTGGGTTTGCACCAGCCGCGGCGTCAATCTGCTCGAAGCGAATGGCAACAGTTTTCGTTTGTTTTCGGTAGAAGACGGGCTGCCCAGTGAAATTGCACAGTCGATCGTGGAAGGCAGCGAGGGTCATCTATGGATCAGTACCCTGAATGGAATTGCCGACCTGCAATTTAACGACGATCAATCAGTGGTTATCAGAGCATTCGACGCCCTCGACGGTTTGCAGGACAATTTTTTTATGAACAACTGCGCCACCCGGCTGCCGTCCGGTTTGCTGGCCTTCGGCGGCGCCAATGGCATGAGTTTGTTTGCACCTGGCGACATCCACCCTGATAGTGTGCCGCCCCTGACCCAACTGTCCGATTTTATGTTGTCCAACCAATCCGTCCCGATCGGCGTTATGGAAAACGGTCGGGTCGTCTTGCATAAAAGCATCGCCGAAACGCCCGAAATCGTGCTCGATTACCGCGACAACGTGCTGTCCTTCGAGTTTGTCAGCCTGCATTTCGCGGAACCAAAAAACAATCGTTTTGCCTATAAACTGGAAGGTTTTGATCCCGATTGGGTGTATACGGACGCCGACAAACGCTACGCCCATTACACCAACCTGCCGTACCGGGAGTTTGTTTTCTGGGTCAAATCGGCCAACGGAGACGGCATCTGGAGCGAACCGGTGCAGGTAAAAGTTTGTGTCAAACCGCCTTTCTGGCTCAGTTGGTGGGCCTATTGCATCTATGTGCTGCTGGGTATTTTGCTCCTTTACGGCGTGTGGCGCATCACCCACCTCCGGGCGGAATACCGCGCCAGTCTGGCCCTAGAACGGCTGGAAAGGGAAAAATCGGAAGAGTTGCACCAAATGAAAATCCAGTTTTTTACCAATATCAGCCACGAATTAAGAACGCCTTTAACCCTGATTATCAGTCCTTTGGAGCAGTTGCTCCGCGAAAATGCCACCAATCGAACCTTGCAAAAGACCCTCAATCTGATGCAACAAAACGCCGGCAAATTGCTGACCATGATTAGTCAGTTGCTCGATTTCAGGAAAAGTGAAGCCGGTTTGATGAAAGTGCAGGCGGAAAAAACGGATATCGGATTGTTCGTACAGGAAATTTTACTGTCGTTCAAACCATTGGCGGAACAACATAAAATCAACCTGGAATACGAACAGGGGCCGGAACCCCTGGAAACCTGGATCGATCACGATCAGATGGAAAAAGTGATGTACAACCTGCTGTCCAATGCGTTCAAATTTACACCCGACAGCGGCAAAGTCACTGTACAACTTCGCAAGACAGCCGATTCGTCTGTCGAAATCAGCGTGTCCGATACCGGGCCGGGTATTTTGACCGAAGACATGGAGCGGATTTTCAACCCTTTCCACCAGGGCGCCCAGCAACCGGGTCGCACCCTGTTTGCAGGCACCGGCATCGGTCTTTCCTTAGTCAAATCCATTGTAGACCAGCACGGCGGCAGCATTCGTGTACAAAACCGGAACGGGGTTGGAGATTCCGGCGCTGTTTTCACCGTAACCTTGCCCGGCAACCACCATCACCTGTCAGCCGATCAAATGGTGGAAGCAGGCAGCGCAAACAAGTTGCCAAAACTATTTGTGACAACCGGCTCCGAACCGGAATCACCTGTCTTGGCAGGAACAAAAACACGCGAAGGCCAGCACCGCTACCGACTGCTGGTGGTGGAAGACAATCCTGATATCCGCTCTTATCTGTGTGTAAACCTGCAGGAGGAATACGAAGTGGAAGAAGCCTCCAACGGCGTGGAAGCGCTGGAAAAAGCCCTCGAACAACCTTACGACCTGGTATTAAGCGACATTGCGATGCCTGAAATGGACGGTATAGAACTTTGCCGCCGCCTGAAAACCAATATCCTCACCAGCCACGTTCCAATCGTGCTGCTCACCGCACGCACTTCTCTGGTCCATACCATCGAGGGCCTGGAAACTGGCGCCGACGACTACATCACCAAACCTTTTAACCTGCAATTGTTGCGGCTGCGTATCCGAAACCTGATTGCCATTCGGGAGCGCCTCAAGGAACAATCGGGCAAATCGCTCGAACTCAGTCCCTCGGCCATTACCGTCAATTCCATCGACGAGGAATTCCTGCAAAAATTTATCAGCCTGGTAGAAGCGCATATCGATGAGAGCGAATACTCCATCGACGACCTGGCCCACCAGATTGCCATGAGCCGCATGCAGTTGTACCGCAAATTAAAAGCGCTCACCGGCGAAACGCCCAATACACTCATCCGCAACATCCGCCTTCAACGGGCCGCTCAGTTGCTCGATACCCGCCAGTTCAATATTTCGGAAGTCGCCTATAAAGTGGGTTTTACGGATTTGAAGTATTTCAGGGAGCGGTTTAAGGAGCGGTTTGGGGTGGTGCCTAGTGAATATAATTCCAAAGGGTAAGGAATATTACCCCATTCAAAACGGTATTATACCCCCTGGCATTACAATGGGGTTAAAAACCCCTTCATAGCATTGGTTGACTATCCACCGGCTGAAGCCGGCGGTTATTGATATCAGCAACTCGATATTTGTCAGGAAAAAAAGTACTGTTTCAATAACTCCCGGCTTCAGCCGGGAGCACGTACAGATATCTTATACTGGGTTTCAACCCCATTTAATGCCGTTTTATTAAAAAACATCAATCATGGCCGCTTAAAACAATGCGTGGCTTGGCATCTCACCCTCTCACTCCTAAGTAAGTGCGGGGTCGTAAGACCCACGCACGGCGGTAACGTCTGGCTCAAGAATGAGTGATAACCATTGCCTTTCGTTTGTTGAAAAGCCAGGCGTAACTGCCGTGCGCGGGTCTTACGACCCCGCATATTCTCACCTCTCACCCTCCCACTTCTCACTTCTAAAGAAAGCGGCCAGTATTGCTACCGGCCGCTCCCCAACTAACCCATTTCGTATGAAATTACTTGAAACTACAAATCAGAATTATATGTGGAAAACGCATATAGTCACCTTTTGTAATTCGCACAAAGATGGGAAAGACCAAACCGGGCATATGGTGTTTTTTTGTACAAATGAGGGGGCCTATCCGGTCAAAACCAAAAAAAATCGCCCTGAATAAGCCCATTGCAAAATTTACCCCTCCTATTTGAGTGATTTACCCCCCGGATATTGGGTATTGAAAATGGCATCTTTGGCGATAATCTGGTTAAGCACAAAATCACTAAACCTTCTATCGTTATGATGCAATCATTTACTTTCCGGGCAGGACTGCGATGGGTAGCCATGCTCCCCTTGCTGTGCTGCTTCACACTGCTATCCGCCCAATCGCTTACGATTCGCGGCGCAGTGACCTCACCCGATGGAGAACCGCTGATAGGCGTCACGGTTCGGGTCGTTAATGACCCTTCCAGAGGCGCCGTCACGGATGTTGCCGGCGTTTATTCCATCAAGGCTTCGCCCGGCGAACGCCTCACATTTTCTTACACGGGCCATGTCGAACAGACCGTTACCGTTCCGGCGGACGGCTCGGCGGTCAACCTGACCCTCGCTCCCAGCGAAGATGTGCTGGATGAGGTCGTCGTAATCGGTTACGGTACCCAGAAGAAGAGCGACCTGACGGGCGCGGTATCGTCCGTTTCCAGCGATGAACTCAGAAACTCCGTGGTAACCAACCTCGACCAGGCCTTGCAGGGCAGGATCGCAGGCGTGCAGGTGACGCAAAACTCCGGCCAGCCCGGCGGCGCCGCTTCTATCCGTATTCGGGGCGCCAATTCCATCACGGGTTCCAGCGAGCCACTGTATGTGATCGACGGTATTCCGTTTCAGGGTGACGGCACTGCTGTTTCCGGTTTCGACTGGGCAGGCGGCGCCAACGGCCAGAACCGTGTGAACCCGCTTTCCGCGATCAATCCCAATGATATTGTCAGTATAGAGGTGTTGAAAGACGCTTCTTCTTCCGCTATTTACGGCGCGCGGGCTGCCAACGGCGTGATCCTGATTACCACCAAACGCGGTACAAAAGGCGAGTCGAAAATTTCCTACAACGGCTATTATGCCAACCAGGCGCTGGGGCGCAAACTGGACATGATGAACCTGCAGCAATATGCCGACTACCAGTTGCAAATTGCACAGGACCTGGGCCTGCAACCCAACCAGCGCTACCTCGATCCTTCTTTGCTGGGTTCGGGTACGGACTGGCAGAATGAAATTTTCAGAAATGCAGGCATGCAAAGCCACCAGTTGACTGTCTCCGGAGGAAATGACAAAACCACTTACGCCATTTCCGGCGGCTTTTTCCAGCAGGACGGTATCGTGATCGGCTCCGATTTTGAGCGTTATACCGCGCGTATCAACCTCGACAACCAGGTAAAAGACTGGTTCAAAGTGGGCGGTTCATTCGCTTATGCCGCTACCGACGAAAGAATTACCCTCAACGACGGCGGCGACGGCGTCATCATGCAGGCGCTGCTTACCCAGCCCGATATCGCTGTGCGCGACATCAACGGCAACTACGCAGGCCCCGAAACGGCCTTCACCAGCGCTACCTACAACCCGGTGGCTGCCGCCCTGCAACGCAACAATACCCTGGCCCGCAAGCGCCTGATGGGCAATGTGTACGGCGACCTGA
The DNA here is from genome assembly GCA_022844265.1 of Saprospiraceae bacterium. Lineage (GTDB taxonomy): Bacteria > Bacteroidota > Bacteroidia > Chitinophagales > Saprospiraceae > M3007. Next base: position 15,828 of record JALHMA010000044.1, read on the forward strand.
ATTTGATGAAAAACCTGACATTCCGATCTGAAATCGGCTTCGACGACAACCACGGTTTGAACAAAGCCTTCCACCCGACGTATCGCTGGGGCGTTTTGGTCAATACGGAAAACCAGTTGCGCCAGCGCGAGGAAACCAGTTTCTTCTGGGTCTGGAAAAACTACCTGACCTACCAGGTGCTGGACAACGAAACGCACAGACTGACCGCCATGGTGGGCCAGGAGGCTCAAAAATCAAACTGGGAAGGTTCTCAGGTGACCAAGAAAAACTTCTCCTCCAACGACATCCCGGTGCTGAGTGAAGGCGACGACGTCACTTCCCGCACCTCCGGCTGGAAAGATGCGGCTTCCATCGCGTCCTACTTCGGGCGTTTCAATTACAGCCTGTTCGACCGCTACCTGATTACGTTTACCATGCGCGCCGACGGTTCTTCCAAATTCGGACCGGAAAACCGCTGGGGCTATTTCCCCTCCGCGGCCATCGCATGGCGCGTGGGCGACGAGAAGTTTATGAGCGCGCTCAATACCAACCTGAAACTGCGCCTCGGGTACGGCGAAGTGGGCAATCAGGCCATCGCCAACTACCTGTACGGCGCTTCGCTGCTGGCGATCAACTCGCCTTTCGGCACGGCATACCGCCTGGAAAAAATATCCAATCCCAAGTTGAAATGGGAAGCGACCCAACAGTTGAATGCGGGTATCGACCTCTCCCTGTTCAAAGGCCGCATCGACCTGTCGTTCGACGTGTACAATAAACAAACTACCGACATGTTGCTGCAACTGTCCGTACCGAGCTACCTCGGCGGCACCGGCTGGCAGGATATCCGCGCGCCGTTCGGCAATGTGGGTAAAATGGAAAACAGGGGTTTCGACCTTACGCTCCACACGCACAACATCGAGACGAAAAAATTCAAGTGGGGCACCGACATCACATTCTCCCGCAACCGCAATCTGGTGAAGGAACTGGATGACGCCAACCGGATTTACTGGCGCAACCTGTACTGGTACAGCGAATTCCAGACCGTTACAAAAACGGAAGCGGGTCAACCGCTCGGCATGTTCTACGGTTACCAGACTGAAGGCATTTTTACCAGCCAGGAAGACATTCTGGCACATGCCGTACAGGTGAACAACCCAAGCGACGATGGCAAAAACCTGGTAGACAAACGCGCAGGCGTTTGGATCGGCGACGTAAAATTTAAAGACCTGAACGGCGACGGCGTCATTACAACCGACGACCAGACGATCATCGGCAACCCGAATCCTGACTTTACATTCGGGGTAAACAACTCCTTCTCGATGGGTGCGTTCGACCTGGTGGTGTACCTGACCGGCTCTTATGGCGCCGACATCCTGAACTACTCCCGCGTACAGATCGAGGGCATGACCAATGTTTTTGCCAACCAGGCCGCCACCGTTTTCAACCGCGCCCAGTACAACCTGCGCGACCCGAACGGCTCGGACCTCGATCCGACCAATGTCGTTCTGGCCAACCCCGATACCGACATCCCGCGCCCGACTACGACCGACAACAACCGCAACACCCGCATGTCCGATCGCTTTATTGAGGACGGTTCGTACCTGCGCCTGCAAAACGTGCGTATGGCTTACCAGTTGCCGATGAAATTCACCAAAAAATACCGGGTGGAACGTATGAAACTGTATGTCAATGCACAGAACCTGTACACTTTCACGAAATACACCGGCTACGACCCGGAAATCGGCGCATTCAACCAGGATCCCCTGTTGCAGAATGTCGATATGGGCCGCTACCCTACCCCGCGGGTGTTCACGTTCGGGGTTGATGTGGATTTCTAAGTACGAGTATTTGAATATTCGAGTATTTGAGTATTTGAGTTGCTACCGTTTGATCATTGTTAGTCAGATACTCGCATCTTCAAATATTCAAATCCTCAAAAAAAATCATTCAACAACAGAAAAAATCATGAAGCATAATTTCAAATATATCCTGTCTTTGTGTGTGGCGCTGTCGTTCGGCTCCTGTAGCAAAGAGTTCCTCGAAATTGAACCGCAGGACCGGCTTACTGCCGACAACTTTTACAAAACGGCGGGCGAAATCAAAGCGGCCACGGCCTCTTTGTACGGTTTTCCCTGGTTTGATTTCAACGATAAGTTTTTCTGGCTGGCCGGCGATGTGATGTCGGGCAACATGTATTACACCTACGACCAGGAAGGGCAGTTTTTCTTCTTTTCCTTCACCGGCGGTAATGCGCACCTCACTTCCGGCTGGAAAGGCCTGTTCCGGGTCATTTCCTATGCCAATTCCATCATCAACGACATGCCCCGCGCAGCAGCGGGTAAAGTAGACCAGTTGGTGATCGACCAGGCTTTGGGCGAAGCCCGTTTCATCCGCGCCTATTGCTACTACATGCTGGCCGAATACTGGGGAGATGTGCCGATTGTGGAAAATTCCACAGAATTAGTGGCCAGTAACAACCTGTTTTTGCCAAAAAATACCCGTTCCAGCGTACTGGAATTTGCACGCAGGGACCTGGAATTTGCCGCTGCCAACCTGCCGACATCCGATGCGCCGGGCCGCCTGACGCAATGGGCAGCCAAGGCAATGCTGGCCAAGGTACACCTCACACTGGCCCAAAACCTCAGCGACGCCAACTCTGCCGACAATTTCAGCAAAGCCAAACAGTTTGCCGCCGATGTGATTACCAACAGCGGTTTGTCGCTGATGCCGAACTACGCCGACTTGTTTAAAATTGAAAACAACAACAATTCGGAAAGCCTTTTTGCCCTTCAATGGATGGAAGGTTCGTACGCTTTCGGCAACAGCCGCCAGGCCAACTGGGCGCGTGGCAGCCAGATCACCGGCAACAGCGAATGCTGGGGCGGCGGCAAATCGGCCTCCTTTGATTTCGTCAACAGCATCGAACAGGGAGACAATCGCCAATCCGCTATTTTTATGTCGCTCGGCGATTTCTACCCGGAAATCAACAAAGCCGCCGGCGGATACCGCTACAATATCGTTTCTACCGATCCGAACGATCCGAATATCGTGGTGGAAGGCGCCGCGCCGGTGCTCAACAATGCGAAGAAATACATTGTCGGCAGTGCAGCAGACACGGGCGGCAAGGTTTCAACAGGTCAGGCCACTGCGATCAACCAATATATGATCCGCCTGGCTGATGTGTACCTGACCTACGCGGAAGCGGCCCTCGGCTCCGCTTCTTCCAGCAGCGACGGCCAGGCACTGGGTTATCTCAATGCCATCCGGCAGCGGGCAGGTCTTTCTGCCAGATCCAGTTTTACCTTCCAGGATATTATGAACGAGCGCCGCGTGGAATTCGGTTTTGAAAGCATGTACTGGTTCGATTTGAAACGCGCTTACTACCGCGATCCCGCCGCAACACTGGCTGAACTGAACGCACAGGAGCGCGATTATACCTACCAGCGCATCACTACGCCGAATGCGCCCGACGAAAACACCGTAGAAGGGTACATGCTTGTTCCGCCGCCAAGCCCCATCGTGATCTCCGCTTCGCGGATGTGGATGGAGATTCCGGTCTCGGAAATTGTCACCAATGCGCTACTGGCGCCTTCTGCGCCTGCTGTGGATTACCAGTTCTAAGTAGTTATCGGTTATCAGTTATTAGTTATCAGGCTTGATAATCAAGCGTTTGTATAAAAAATAACTCAAACTGATTTTAACCCGTTACTTAATTCAACCTGAAATTTTAAAACGATCAAATGTTTTTTAACATGAAATCATTTCTTAAAATAACATTGCTGCTGGTGCTTTCCTCCGTAGTAACCAGTATTGTATCCTGTAAAAAAGACGAAGTCAAACCCAACGACGGGAAACCGGTTATTTACTATATCCGCTCGACCAACCCGGAGGTATCCGACTCGCTTTTGGTAGGAACATTTATGGGTAGCCTGATCGCGATTGTCGGCGAAAACCTGGCGGACACCAAAGAAATTTGGTTCAACGACCAATCTGCAACCCTCAACCCAACTTACATCACGAATAAAACCATCCTGGTCAATGTACCCAGCACAGTGCCCAGCACGGTAACCAGCAAAATGCGCCTGGTTTTTGGCGATGGCAGCGAGTTGCTGCACGATTTTTCCATCAACATTCCAGCGCCGGTAATTTCGGGTATCAAAAGCGAATACGTCCCGGACGGAGATATTGTCGTCCTGTACGGCGATTTCTTCTTTGAACCAAAGGTCATTTTCCCGGAAGACCTGGAAGCGGAAATTGTTTCGCTTACCAAAACGGAACTTCAGGTCAGGGTTCCGGCAGGGGCAACAACAGGAAACATTACAGTCAGAACAAATTTTGGTACGGCACGCTCTTCATTTATCTTCCGCGACAACCGCAATGTGCTGCTCGACTACGACGGCAAAAACCACGAAACCTGGACGGCGCCTATCGTAGGCGGCCCGGAACCCGCGCCCTGCGCCGGCAACTACGCATTTTTCAAACATGCTGCTGATGGCGCCTGGATGTGGACCAACGAACTGACCATGCAATACTGGGCGCCGCGCGGCCGCGGCAATGTACCGGTGGCTACTGGTAATATCAGCGACCTGGCGCTCAAGTTTGAAGCCAACGTACCCATCGAATGGAAAGATGTGCGTATGGAAATTTTCTTCGGCCCATTTGCCGAAGACCATGGCCGCGATGCGCCGGGCACTGTTTTCGCACGCTGGAAACCCTGGAAAGCAGGGCCGTACAAAACAGACGGCTGGGTGACGATTACCATTCCGCTGACCGAGTTTAAATACGGAAAAGATGATGCCGATGATAATGAAAACGGCACAACATCCATCAGCAACCTGAATTCGCTCACGAACATTACCATGATGCTGTTCGGACCTGCCGCAGGCCCCAATCCGGTGCAGATCGCCATTGATAACGTTCGAATCGTTCAAAAATAGAAATCACCGGATTTGAGTTATGAGTTATGAGTTATGAGTTATGAGTTTTTGGAGTTTCAGGCTGGAATGAGTAATAAGAATGCAAACTTTATTCCCCATTCCAGCCTGAAACTCCAAAAACTCATAACTCATAACTCATAACTCATAACTCCGATCCCAACTAACTCACATGCCATGTCACAACTATATAAAATAAAGCCATTGCTGCTCCTTGTTTTTCTGGCCTCTTTGTTTGTCATAGAAGCCTGCAAGAAAGACGATGATACGGATGCCAACCTGATTCAACTGCTGAGTTTCGGCCCCTCCCCTGCTTTACGCGGCGGCGACCTGCGGTTTATCGGCACCAACCTCGACAAAGTCACTGCCATCGTGCTGGCCAACAACGTCGAGGTAAACACTTTTAAAACCAAAACACCGGAACTGTTGGTCATTGTGGTGCCGGAAGCCACCGTCGACGGCAAAGTGGTGCTGAAAACCCCGCAGGGCGATATTCAGACCAAAACGGATCTGACTATTTCCGAACCTATTACAATCACTTCTTTTAGCCCGGCAACAGCCCGGCCCGGAACCATCATCAGCATTGAAGGTACTTATCTCAATTTAGTCAAATCGGTGACTTTTACCAACAAAAAAATTGTGCTGGATACGGCTTTTATCAGCCAGACCAAAACGAAAATCGAGGTAAAAGTGCCGGACGATGCCAAAACGGGCCTGATCGTTATTTCCAACGGGGAAGTCGACCCTATTGTAGTGGAATCTGAAACGCCATTAGTGGTGACGCTGCCCGTTGTTACACAGGTTTCACCCACGCCTGTGAAAGCGGGCACTGCGCTGACTATTGATGGTACCGACCTCGACCTGACGAGGGAAGTAATTTTTACCGGCGGTTCAAAAGTGAGCAGCTTTATCAGCGCCTCAGCGACACAAATTGTGCTCAACGTACCAGCAGATGCCAAAGACGGCGCGATCAAACTCGTAGTGGCCTCCCTCGAAGAAGTGACTACTGCACAGGAAGTAGTGATGTCGGTTCCGACGATTTCTGCCATCGCACCCGATCCCGCTAAAACCGGGGCTACAGTCACCGTCAGCGGCGTCGACCTCGATTTGGTCACACGCGTTACATTTAGCGGTGACAAAACAGGCGCTGTACAAAGCAACTCAGGTACGGAAATGATCGTAAACGTACCGGCGGACGCCCGGGACGGCGCTGTCACATTCAGCACGGCAGCCGGCAAAACGGTTACTTCCAGTACAGCGCTGGCTATGGTAAAACCCACTATTGGCACCATGTCGCCGACAGATATTCAGGTCAATAATGTACTGACTGTCACCGGCAACGACCTCGACATTGTATCCAAAGTAATCTTCACGGGTGGAACCGAATCGCCGGTTATCAGCGCATCTTTGACCGAACTGACTGTTAATGTGCCGGTTGGAACGGCTTCCGGCCCGATTCGTTTAGTTGCCAACAACGGCGACGAGGTATTTTCGGCCTTGTCGATCACCATTCTGGCGTCTACCTCCGCTACCATCACTTCGATGCCCGCCAGCGCAAGGCCCGGCGAAATGATCGATATCGTAGGCGTCAACCTGGACGTGGTGACCGGCGTAGTATTCCCGATTGACATTCCTGCAACCATGTTTGGCATCAAAACGGAAACGCTGATACAGGTCGTCATTCCAATGAATGCCAAAACAGGTAACGGCACGATCAAACTGATTACTGCGAACGGAGAAATCATCGAATCGCCGGTGATTAATATTGCCGGTGTAGACCCCGTTGTTGATCCAAACCTGGTATTCTTCAATTTTGATAACCTGGGCCTATGGTGGGGTGATACAGGCGGTCCACAGAACGACCCGGCGCTTTCACTCGACGGCTCCAGTTACTATTACGTAGATCATAACTGCAATGGTTGGACAGGATTCTTCTGGCGCAATGGTTCAAATAACTTCCCCGGCGCCACCATTGGTACGAATGTAAGTCAATACGTGCTTAAATTCGACATCAATGTGCTGGACCCCATCACAGGGGGTGAATTTGCATGGCGCCTGAAAGGTTCTTCCGGCGATTTCTGGTACTACTGGAAGCCTTGGGAATCCTCAGGCTCCTACACTACCAATGGCTGGATCACCATTACCATACCGCTCACATCGTTCTACGCAGGTAGTACGCAAATCAGCGATCTGTCGACCATTACCGAAGATTTCGGGGTGGCTTTCAACAATGGCTCTTCGCACGTGAAAGCGTGTATTGATAATGTTCGGTTTGAACAACTGTAATTGCATCCCGTTTGACGGCTTTCCTGATTTTGGCATGGGTTTTTCAGGCCTGGAATCGGTTATTCGTTATTCGTTATTCGTTATTCGTGTGGTAACGTTAGGCCGGAGTAAATCGTGTAGCCTAAGCGTTACCACACGAATAACGAATAACGAATAACGAATAACCGATTCCAGGCCTGAAAAACCGATGCCAAAATATCAGAGCTGCCAAACGGGATGTCTCTCACCCTCTCACTTCTCTCACC